>JARIGY010000019.1 GCA_029288535.1 Candidatus Tayloriibacteriota bacterium
ATGACAGCCTTTTCCATGTCGCCTCCCGCTTCTTCAAGCGCTTTTTTGCACTGCATTACGGAAACGCCGGTCCGATCACGCAGTTCTTTTATTTGTTCTGTCGTTACCATGGTTATATGAATTTAAAAATGAACTAAAAAACTACTTTACCTCTTCTTTTTTAGGCTGTTTTGCCTGGCCTGCTTTGTATGCGGCGACAATTTCATCGAGGAAGAATGCAATGCTTGAGCGCGATGCGTCGTTGCCGGGAATCGGAAATTCAATGTGGGTGAGGTTGTTGTCGGTACCGGAAAGGCTGATGACGGGGATTTTCACTTTCTGAGCCTCGGTGACTGCGATCAGCTCATGCTTCGAGTCGACTACGAAAACCGCCTTTGGCATTTCTTTCATGGAAACAATGCCGCCGAAGAATCGGTTGAGCGTATCGATTTCCCGGTCGATGAGGAGGCGCTCTTTCTTGGTGTATTTGCCGAGCTCGCCTTTTTCGCGCTGGGATGTGAGCATCTCAAAACGCTCGACACGCTTCCGGATCTGGGGGAAGTTGGTAAATGTACCACCGATCCATCGGCCCGCAACGTAGGGCATATTGAGGGTTCCGGCGGCCTTTTTGATAGCTTCAAGCGCTTCGCTCTTTGAGGCTACGAAGAGGATCATACCGTTCTTCTCGGCGATCGATGAGACGAATTCTTTTGCCTTATCCAGGTAGACTTTGGTCTTTTCGAGGTCGAAGATCTCAACCTTGTTTTTAGCGCCGAAGATAAGGGGTTTTGCGGATGGATGACGGCGAGACTTTGAAAAACCGAAGTGGGCTCCGGCCTTAAACATCTTGTCGATTTCATTTACCGCTGCGGTTTTCTTTTCTGCCATAGTGCTAAAGAGCTTACCATAGGCTTTTTCCAAAGGCAAGCCGTATGAAACCCTAGTTTACTCCCCATCCTCATCCTTCGCATTCGGGTCTACCGGGTTATTCATCGCATCCATCATGTCGTCGAGGTCGCCCAAAAATATTTTTTCCAAATTATGCCAGCTGCGCTTGATCCGATGGTCGGTCAGGCGGTCTTGGAGAATGTTGTAGGTGCGGATTTTTTCGGAGCGGTTGCCGGTGCCGATCTGGCCTTTCCTATCTGTCTGATATTTGCTTGCCTCCTCTTCTTCTTTGAGAGCCTCAAGCTTGGCCATAAGGATAGCCATGGCTTTCATTTTGTTGCCGTTCTGGCTTCGCTCGACAGTCGAGCGGACCCACAGACCGGTCGGGGTATGGATAAGGCGCACGGCCGATTCGACTTTGTTCACGTTCTGGCCGCCCTTGCCGCCGGCTCGCGAGGTTTCCATTTCGATATCGACTGGATTTATTTCAAATTTGGTTTTCTTGCGGATCGGAAGAATCGCGATCGAGGCCGTGGAAGTATGCACGCGACCCATTTTCTCGGTAGCCGGAATGCGCTGGATGCGATGGACACCCGTCTCAAAACGCAGCTTGCGGTAGACATCGCGGCCATGGATTTCGAACGAAGCTTCCTTATAGCCGCCCAAATCGCTTTTTGATTCATCAACGACGATCCAGGTCCAACCTTTGGTGTCAGCATAGCGCTCATACATATGGGCAAGCTCTTCGGCAAAAAGCGCCGCCTCTTCCCCGCCGGCTCCGGCCCGGACTTCGAGAATGGCTTCGTTCGGGAATTCCTCCTCTTCTTTTTCGCCTTCGACGATCTGCTGCATTTGAGCCATGAGCTCGTCTTTTTGGGTCTTGATCGAAGCAAGCTCCTCCTTGGCCATCTCGGCCATTGCAGGGTCGGTCTTGGCCATTTCCATCATTTCCGCCTCATTTTTCTCAAGCGTAATATACGTCTCGGCAAGATACGTCGTCTTCGGATTTTTTTTCAGGGCTTCGAGGTCCATTATCTACTTTGACTTCTTTGGAGCGGCTTTGGTAGCGCGATTCTTGAACTTCTCAACGCGGCCAGCGGCGTCAAGGCTCTTTTCGTTGCCGGTGTAAAATGGATGGCAATTGCTGCAGATTTCAACGCTGAGCTTTTCCTTGGTTGAACCCACGGTAAACGTGTTGCCGCAAGCGCAGACAACGGTAGCTTTTTCGAAATATGTTGGGTGTATATCGGCTTTCATAGTGGGAGTACTATATCAGATAGCGATAATTTAGGCAAGATTACACCCCGCTAAGCGGATCGATCATGTTTGTCTGAATGCTTGCGGCTTTAGCCATAACCGAGTTGCCGTAGAAGGTGTTGGCCGGTGAGCGCGAATCGCAGGAGCGGCCTGAGTAATAGCGGCAGGCGGCATTGCGCTCGTCGCTGTACGAGCCGGTTCCCGCTCCAAGATCACCCAAGTAGAGTGCAGACGCCATAAACGCATCCTGGGGGTTCCAAGGGTCGGGGTTTGACCTGCCGAGAGCTGCGGCTATGCGGTCTTGAAACAGAGTCCAGGTCGAAGCGATAAACTGCGACGGACCCATCGCTCCGCCGTAGCCACTGCCGCCTATGGGGCACGAAACCCGGGTCTGCATCGGGTTGCGTCCGACCGCAGCCGTAATGGCCAAGAATGGCGTAATGTCGCGGGAAGGCTTCATAACATTGAAAACCGCCAAGCCGCTGGTCACTTTTATGCCGGCACCGGTGGAGGTGTCCGAAAGATAGCAGCTTCCCACATTCTGGCCAAGGTTGCTTTCCTGAGTCAGAATTGCCAGAAGAAACGCGGGACGGACGCCGGTCTTGGAAGAAGCTTGCGTGGCATAGGTCAAAGCCTGACCGAACGGAATAGCACTTGTATCCCGAAGCGAGAAAAGCGCGGCCCTGATCTGGGCAGCCTTTGCCTTTTGCTGCGCGATCTGACCCTGGTAATTCTTCTGCTGAGCCTTTGAAAGCGAGAGGAGTCGGGCTTTTTCGGCTTCGTTTGTCTTGATCTTATCCTGTTCGTCCTGAATCGAAATCTTGGCGTCGATCTCCTGCAGGCGCTGTTTGTCGAGCGTCTGTTTTGCGACTTCCGTATCCTGCTTTGACTGCTTGATATAGCCGAGAGCGACCTGGATAGACTGCTTGATGGAGCCATAGGCATCTACGTCGGCAAAAAAGGAAGAGATATCCTTGTCGCTCAAAATAACGTCAGGCAGGCTGAACGCGTCCATTTCATTGGTTTCCCGGACAAGCTGGGCAAGCGAAGCATGGGTATCGTCGATCTTGCCTGAAAGCTGATCGATTACCTGGGATTTCTGAGTGATATCCTTGCCCAAACCCTCGATAGCAAGCTCATGAGCCTGGATATTAAGCTGGGCTGTCTTGATTTTTGCATTTAAAATATTGATATCTCCCTGGAGCGAGACGCCTTTCTGCTGTTCGTCATTGAGGATCTGCTGCTGCTGGTCGATTTCTTTCAGAACTTCATCGAGCTGCTACTGGAGTTCCGCCTGGCGGGCGGCGGTAGGGTCGCTGCTCTGGGCGTAGAGAGGAAGCAATGCGAATCTGAAACCCGCAAAGGCGACAATAGCAGCCATACATAAAATACATGTTCTTCGCATGTATTCCAGTATACTACTATTTCTTTTCTGATGCTTTCTTTTCGGGAGCTGCGCCTTCGGCACCTTCCTCGCCTTCAACCGCTTCCTTGCCCTTGGCACCGACAACTTCGATAGATGAGAGGTCGGCTGGAGCCGCTTCTTCGACTTCCTCTTTTGCGACCGCGATAGCGGCAACCACTTCTTCAGGACCAAGCTTGAGTTCGACGCCGGGAGCAATCTTGAGATCTTTGGCGAGAATCTGGCTATCGAGAGCTGTGAGAGCGGAGATGTCGACTTCAACACTGTGCGGCAGGTCTTTCGGCAACGCTTCAATGGCAAGTTCGTGGAGCACTTTGACAAGAATGCCTCCGAGATCTTTTACGGCAGGAGAAACGCCGACGAATACGAGCGGCACAGAGACTTCGAGTTTCTTGCCCTTTTCGATGACATAAAAGTCGATATGGCGGGGAGTATCGCTGACAGGATGGAGATCGACTTCCTGGATAAGCGCTTCGTGCTCTTCTTCGCCGTTTTTCAATATGATGATGGACGATTCGCCGGCCTCTTTCCAGACTTTCTTGAATTCAACCTCTTTAACGATAATGGGAGTGGACTTTTCTTTCGGTCCGTAAAAGACAGCAGGAATCTTGCCCTCCTTGCTGATGGCATGGCGGGTAGTCTTGGTGTCGCGCGCTTGAAATTGTATGGTTAACATATGGAATATCAGTATACGGATTTTGGTTTAAAATGCAATAGACCGGCATATTTCTACTAATATGGGTTGCATGAACAAAAATCCTGGGTCGCTCCCTGCTGGCACCAATTTAGGTTGGTCGGGCATGTATTGTTTTGAATTGAATTATCTGAGTATTGGATATAACTGCAATTGACTGTTTGACCCTGCGATGGATAACTGCAGAAAAACTGCCATTGGGGATAAGGATTTTGACCATTGGGGGCAATTGCGCCGGGTGAATTACAAGTCAAGATAGCTTGGAGAGGAATAGAACAGGAG
>JARIGY010000027.1 GCA_029288535.1 Candidatus Tayloriibacteriota bacterium
CTAAAAAAGCAGAGAGATTTTCTGTGTTAATTTCAGCAACAGCTGTAAACTCAACATCAGACGATGCCTTAATTGCTGGTATATTATCATCGACAGCTTGATGTCCCAAACCGACGACTCCTACTTTTAGTTTTTTTAACATATATAACAAAACAAACTATTACATATCAAAGTGAAATCTTCCTCAAGAAAAGATAAAGTATTTATAAAGACGGCAAAAAACCGCTAACGTTAGCGGTTTTTTGCCGTGTATTTTGTAGTAATGCAGCAACTGTTACTTATTTTCCGGTCCTTTATCGCCTTTGTCTTCTTCTTTGAACTCTGCGTCGTGCACGGTGCCGTCGCCTTCTGACTTTGCATCGCCTTCCGGAGTTTTGCTTTGGCTCGCTGAAGCATCAGGAGATGCGGAAGCGGCCTGATTCATATACTGGCCGATCTTCTGGAGTTCGTCGGAGAGCTCGACTGTGGCTTTCTTGATAGCATCCAAGTCCTGACCGTCTTTTACCGATTTAAGCGCGGCGATCTTGGCTTCAACGGAAGACTTGATGTCTGCCGGCACTTTGTCGCCCGCATCCTTCAATGATTTTTCCGAAGTGTAGGCGAGCTGCTCGCCGATGTTTTTTGCTTCGACAAGATCCTTCTTTTTCTGGTCTTCTGTCGCATGCAGCTCGGCGTCCTTCTGCATTTTCTCGATATCGTCTTTTGAGAGGCCTGAACTGCCCTGGATCGTGATCGACTGGCTTTTATTTGTAGCGCGCTCTTTTGCTGTAACGTTCAGGATACCGTTGGCATCGACATCGAACGTCACTTCCACCTGCGGCATACCGCGAGGTGCCGGCGGAATGCCGTCGAGGATGAATCGGCCGAGCGACTTATTGTCTGCCGCCATGGCCCGTTCGCCTTGCGAAACGTGGATTTCTACCGAAGTCTGATTGTCTGCTGCAGTTGAGAACACTTGAGATTTTGAGGCTGGAATAGTGGTGTTTTTTTCGATGAGCTTTGTCGCGACGCCACCCATGGTTTCGATGCCGAGCGAAAGCGGAATGACGTCAAGCAGAAGAATATCTTTTACATCACCCGAGATCACGCCAGCTTGGATCGCTGCGCCGATCGCTACCACTTCATCCGGATTGACGCCCATGTGCAGGTCTTTGCCGAAGAAATCCTTGACCATCTTCTGCATTGCCGGCATGCGGGTCTGGCCTCCGACCATCACGATCTCGTTGATTTCATTTTTCTTGAACGGAGAAGCCTCCATCGCCCGCTTGGTGATCTCCATCGCCCTGTCGAGAAACTCCTGGGAAATCTCTTCGAGCTTGGCGCGGGTAAGGGTCATAACCAAGTGCTTGGGGCCGTTGGCGTCGGACGTGATGAACGGAATATTCACTTCGGTCTGCACAGCAGTTGAGAGTTCTATCTTGGCTTTCTCGGCCGCTTCGTCGAGGCGCTGGAGGGCAAGTGCATCCTTGCGGACATCGATGCCGCTTTCCTTTTTGAATTCATCGGCAAAGTAATTGATGATTTTCTGGTCGATATCCTTTCCGCCGAGGTGAGCATCGCCGTCGGTCGCTTTAACTTCGACGACATCATCGCCGACTTCAAGCACGGAAATATCGAATGTGCCGCCGCCGAAATCGAACACGACTATTTTTTCATCCTTCTTCTTGTTGAAGCCGTAGGCAAGCGCCGCCGCTGTCGGTTCGTTGATGATGCGCTTCACATCGAGTCCGGC
>JARIGY010000049.1 GCA_029288535.1 Candidatus Tayloriibacteriota bacterium
CTATTCGCCGGCGTTTTTCCCCGATGACGGTCTGATAGAAAAGGTAAATGAGCCGTGGGCTGCGGTGAAGATCATCTCGCCGGCCGAATATATCGGCACCCTGATGCAGATTCTTTACGAACACGAAGCGGAAGTGGGCGAGACGGAAACGTTTGGCGATAACCGCACTGCGCTCAATGTCCTGATGCCGCTCCGCGAGATGATGCGCAACTTTTTCGATGAAGTGAAAAGCGCCACCTCCGGCTACGCGTCGGTGTCATATGAAATCAGCGGCATGCGCGAAGCCGATGTCACACGGCTCGATATTCTCGTTGCCGATGAGCCGGTGCTTGCTTTCGCCCGGGTTGTCGCAAGGCGGCGCGTCGAAGAGGAAGCGATAAAGGCCGTTGAGCGCCTCGCTGCCGTCCTGCCGCGCCAGATGTTCACAACCAAGATCCAGGGCAAGGCTCTCGGCCGGATCATTTCCTCCGAGACGCTTTCGGCCATGAAGAAAGATGTCACCCAGCATATGTACGGCGGCGACATCACCCGCAAAATGAAACTCCGCGAGAAGCAGAAAAAAGGCAAAAAGAAAATGGCCGCTCTCGGCCGCGGCAACGTCAATATCCCGCACGACGTCTTTCTCAAGATGATGCGGAATGAAGACTAATCAATTTAAAATATCACCCCGGCCTGCGGCCACCCCTCTTAATTTAAGAGGGGAAAGTGCTAACTGAAGAGCGAACTCGAGTACAAAAGCACCATGCTTAGGATCATGATGATGGCCACCACGGTCATGGCGATGTTGAGGCGTCTACGATGTTTCTTGCTGACGAGCATTGTAGTATATAATACCAGTATATGCTCGAATTTCAAGCTAAAAAGCGGGTCCGCAGGATTTTCTTTTCCAAAGGCGCCGTTGCGCTTCTGATCCTCGTCGTGCTGCTTATGGCCAGGGCTACCTGGAATGTTTTTAAAAAAGAACAGGCGAGCGCCGCCAACGCTGCCGAAGCCGCGAGAGAGCTTTCCAAAATGCAGAGCCGCGAGAACGTGCTGACGTCCGAGATCTCGAGGCTTTCCACCGATGAGGGCGTGGAAGAGGAGATCCGCAGCAAATACAGCGTGATCAAGCCTGGCGAGAACATGATCGTGATCGTCGACCCCCAAGCCACAAGCACTCCGCCGGCCGCAGCCCCCCAAAGCCTATGGGGCAGGTTCACAAATTTGTTCAAGTAACGCTTGCAGAGACTTTCCAGCATGATATACTCTTACTACTTATAAGATAACGCTTATATATCATATGCCACAAGTAACCATGTATTCCACAGCAACCTGCAAATATTGCAAGCATGCCGAAGCGCTGTTCAACGAGAACAACATCTCTTTTCAGAAATTTGACGTTGGAGCTGATCCGGAAAAGCGCAAGGAGATGGTAGACAAAAGCGGCCAGCTCGGCGTGCCGGTCCTCGATATCGGCGGCAACATTGTCGTCGGCTATGATGAAGAGACGATCAAGAAACTGCTCAAGATCTAAATGTAATCTCAAAATATTCAAACGAAAAATCCCACTATTCATTATTAGTGGGATTTTTCGTTTTTTGTGCCCTCGGCAGGAATCGAACCTACAATTACCCCTTAGGACGGGGCAGTTATATCCATTTAACTACGGGGGCCGAGACTAGACTATAGCAGAAAAAGTATGCTATAGTCTATGGGTCCATGGATACAGAAGACAAGAAAATCCTCGATAAGATACTGCTGCTTGCCGAGCAGAACAACCGTATTCTGCGCAAAATGAGGCGCGATGTGCTTGTCGGCAAATTCCTGCATCTTCTGTACTGGGTCCTGATCATTGGAGTTTCGGTTGCCGGTTACTACTATATCAAACCGTACATCGGAAACCTTACCGCGATCCTCCAATCCATGGACAAGATAAAGAGTCTCATTCCCAAGTAGCGCATGCCGAGGTAGCTCAGTTGGTAGAGCATATCCCTGAAGAGGATGGGGTCGGCGGTTCGAGCCCGCCCCTCGGCACATTAAAAAAGTCCTACTAAATTTAGTAGGACTTTTTGTTTGATTAGTTTGTCTTGACCCGGAGTTTTGTTTGTCGGCGCTTGTCTATCTTGGGAAGGCGGATCGTGAGGAGTCCATGGCGTTCGCTTGCTTCCGAAGTCTCCACATCGATTTCTTCCGGCAGAAGCACGGTGCGGGAAAATGATCCCCAATACAATTCCTGATGGAAATAATCGTCGTCGGAGACTTCGCGGACCTCTTCGCGCTTGCCCCGGATGGTGACCATGTCGCGGCTGATAGAGATATCGAGATCCTCGGGCTTTACTCCGGCGACGATCGTCTTGATGACGATATCGTTTGCGTTCTGAAAGACGTCAACGGTAAGCTGGCCTTCTTCCACTGCTTCTTCCATCCACTCGTCGGGACGCTGCGGGCCTTTGTCGCCAAGAGTCTTCTTCGGGCTCATCACGACCTGTTTCTGGTGCTCTTCGAAGTCGAGTTCGCTGTCGGCGTCGTCTATCCTGACGGTACCGGTAAGTCGCTCAAAAAATGATCGTTTGTCTTTTTGCATGATGATGTGATTAATTCGGCGGGGTTAGGCTTTTAACTTTTTCGAAAGCGAGAAGCAGGAAGACGATGATTATCCAGACGGCGTAGAAGGGAATGAGCGGCCAGCTTTCGTTCATTACTATTATAGATAAATTAAAAAATGCATGCAAGACGGTGGCGGTGATAACTCCGAGGCCGACATAGACTATTTTGGCTCTTCGGCTGCGGTAAAAGCTCAGCGCAAGCGTCAAGCCGATGATGCCTGAGGCCATGGTATGGACAAGTGTAGCCCCGATGAACCGCTGATTATTGCTGACAAGTGCGTCCAGTACTTTGCCGTGCAGATTGAAATCGGAGTTGAAGAAAAAGAACAGGGCGTTCTCAGCGGCAGAAAAACCGAGAGCTGCGGTGATCATGTACATCATGCTGTCGATGGGCTCATGGTTTTCTATGCGCCGCAGCACAAGTGCATAAGCCAGGCCGAATTTCAATAATTCCTCGATAGCAGCCCATGCCCAGTATGTAAGCATTGTCGGCTGTTGTCCGATGCAGGTAACGGTGCAGGCGGATTGCTCAATGAACAGCGCAAGCGCTACGCCGATCATGCCGCCGAGAAACGCAAGGAAGATGAGTTTCTTCGGTTCGGGATGCTTGTCCTCGTGCTCCCAGAACCACAGCCAGATGAGTACCGGCAGAAGTCCGCCCAAAAACGCGAGAATGATTTTGGCGAAGAGCGTGAAATGGTACTGTGCCGTAAGGAGCGAGATAATCGTAGACATGTTATGAGGGTTCGCCCTGGGCTTTATCGAAGGGCCACTTTTCTACCATGAGCAATGTGTCGGTTCCAGGCATCATGCTCCAGATTTCTTCTGTCACGAACGGCATGAACGGATGCAGGGCTTTGAGAGATTCCGTCAGGATGTGGAGGAGTGTCCACTGTGCGGATTTCTTTGAGGCCTCGTCGCCGTTATAAATAGTGCTCTTGCTTTCTTCCAGTACGATATCGGCAAACGTATGCCAGAAATAATGATAGAGCTTTTCTCCGGCAAGATAGAAGCGGTAGGATTCGATGTCAGAAGATGTGTCTTTAAGAGTGTCTTGGAATACCCGTATCGCTTCGGCATCTTTCTCGGCAAGGTCGGGTTTTTCGGCGACTGAAGTATTTTCCGTCATGGAAAGGACGAAGCGGGCGGCATTCCAGATTTTATTTGCAAAATGCTTGTAGGCTTTTATCTTGTCTTCCGAAAGCTTCGAGTCGTTGCCCGGACCTGTGCCGATAATGAGCGAAAGGCGGACAGCATCGGCGCCGTACTTCGCGATCATGTCGAGCGGGTCGATAATGTTGCCGAGCGATTTGGACATTTTGGCGCCCTTTGCATCCCGCACCAGGCCGTGGAAGTAAACAGTTTTGAAAGGAACTTCGCCGAGCAGGTACGTGCTCATGAGGATCATGCGGGCGACCCAGAAGAAAATAATGTCATATCCTGTTTCAAGCACGGTAGTCGGGTGGTATGTCTCCAGGTCTTTGGTCTTGTTTGGCCAGCCAAGCGTGCTGAAGGTCCATAGGCCGGAAGAGAACCAGGTATCGAGCGTGTCTTCGTCATGAGTCCATCCGTTGCCTTCCGGAGCCTCCATGCCGTTATAAACTTCAGGGTGTGCCGTGTCTGAAGTCGAACGGTACCAGATGGGAATCCTGTGGCCGAACCAGATCTGGCGCGAGATGCACCAATCGTGGAGATTGTCGATCCAGCTGTAATAGACCTTTACAAATCGGTCCGGAATTATTTTGATCTGATTGTCCGCGACGGCGGCACGCATCAGTTCTTTTAAACTGGTGACAGAGCCGGAGCTGATGCCGCTGATTTCGGAATGGGGAATGGTAAATTTCTTGTTGACGTCGATAAACCACTGGAGTTTGGGCAGCGGTTCGATAATGCCGCCAGTGCGTTCGGCAGTCGCTATGTTCTGATCGATTTCTTTTTCATCTTCGAGAAGCCCTTCAGTGCGCAGCCATTCGACGATGATCTCCCGCGCCTCCGCAACTTTTTTGCCTTTGAGATTTTTCGCCTCGACATTCATTTTGGCAAATTCGCTGATGACCTGCTTCATCGGAAGGTTGTGCCGTTCCGCAATGCCGGCGTCGACAAGGCTGTGGGCCGGTGTAACTCCTAATGCGCCGGTACCGAAATCCTTGTCGACAGACTCGTCAGCCACAATTTTTACCGTGACAGGTTCGCCGGCAAAATCGAAGCTGTATTCCTTGCCGACATACTGCTTGTATCGTTCGTCGCTCGGATGCACCGCGACGGCAGTATCGCCGACTTTGGTTTCCGGACGGGTCGTTGAAATGGAAATAGGGAAGTCTTTCGAATATTTGAACGTATAGAGCTTGGCTTTGCGCTCCACATAGACTATCTCATCGTCGGAAATTGTAGTCTGGCCTTTTGGGTCCCAGTTGATAACTTTAAAGCCGCGATAGATGAGCTTGTCGTCATACATTCTTTTGAATGCGGTGCGGACGGCAAAATTGCGCTCTTTGTCCAGGGTATACGCTTCGCGGCTCCAGTCTATGGATGAACCCATTTTTTTAATCTGGGAAACGATTGTGTCATGGCTGTTTTGGGCGAATTGTTCGACGCGCTTCAGGAATTCATCGCGGCCGAGATCGTGCTTTCGTTTGCCTTCCGATTTTTCGAGATCCTTTTCAACTTTGGATTGGGTGGCGATAGCGGCATGGTCGGTGCCTGGGATCCAAAGCGTGCGCTTGCCCTTCATGCGGCTGTAACGGACCATGATGTCTTCTATCGCAAGCATCGAAGCGTGGCCGATGTGGAGCGTGCCGGTAACATTCGGCGGCGGAAGGACGATGGAAAAAGGCTCGGCGTCGGCGTCGGTAAAGCCTTTTTGTATAGAAATATCAGGATTAAAAAGGCCGGATTCCTCCCATTTTTTGTAAATAGCGTCTTCCGTTTCCTGCGGGTTGTAGGGCTTCAGCAATTTCTCATTCATGGCGAAACTATAGCAGAAAATAGGCTTTTTTTCTAGGTTCAATGCGTCATTTTAAAGCCAAGCCAGATGCCGACGATGGCGCCGGCCGCGCTTAAAATGATCGATGAAAAAGACAGCATGCCTGCGCCCCACAAAAGCGGGATAAGGCTGCCGGCCGTAGAGCCGACGATCATGCCGATCCAGATTACTGATTTTGATTCCATGGCCTAAGTATAGCAAATATCAGAGTGAAAGGTTGCCCTGGGCTTTGATATTTTCGGACGGTTTCGCGCCCGCGACAATGTGTAGATAGCCGGCAGCCGCGATCATCACTGCGTTGTCGGTCGAATCTTTTATTTCCGGAATAAGCAATTGCACATCGCCGTATTCTTCAATTGATTTCTTAAATTCGCGGCGGATGAAACTGTTGGCAACGACACCGCCGCCCAGGATCAATGTTTTGATGCCGAATTCTTCGATGGCGTTTCTGGTTTTTGTAATCAGGACTTCGGTAACGGCAGTTTCAAATTCTAATGCAAATTCTTTTTTTGTCTCATGGGTTATCTCCCTTTGAAGGGAGTGGCCGGAGGCCGAGGGATGTCCTTTGAGGGCGTAAAGCACCGCTGTTTTGATACCCGAAAAAGAAAAATCATAATCGGGAGTGCGGAGCATCGGGCGGGGCAAGACCACCCCTGCCTTCGGCATCCCCTCCTTTCCAAGGAGGGGAGCTTCGCGCCGTGCTTCTTCCGCAAGTTTTGAGATCTCTGGCCCGCCCGGGTATGGCAGCGAAAGCAGACGCGCAACTTTGTCGAACGCTTCGCCGACCGCGTCGTCGCGGGTTTTGCCGATCACTTTATAATCGAGCCAATTTTTTATGAGTACTAGCTCGGTGTGTCCGCCGGAAATCAAAAGCGCCAAGGCAGGAAAAACAACCTGTGCTTTCGGCGTCACTTCATTTCCAAGCAGGGGAGAAACGATATGCCCTTCCATGTGGTTGGTCGCAATAACCGGAATGTCCCAAGCCAGGCCGAGAGCTTGGGCGAAATTGATACCGACCCAAAGTGCGGGTTCGAGGCCTGGGCCGGCAGTGACGGCGATGCGGTCGATGTCTGGTTTTTCTATCGACTCGATGATTTCTTTTACGACTTCAAAAAGTCCGGCGTCGCGGGCAAGGAGTTTTTCTAATTTTTCTGAAAGTTCTAAAGATATCACCCCTGCTCGAGTACTCGCTTCCCCTCTTAAATTAAGAGGGGTGGCCGGCAGGCCGGGGTGATATTTTGTCATCCCCGCATCACCCAATGCTTTTTTTAAAAGCATTCCGATATTTTTCGTATGCTCCCGCTTGGCAAGCATGGGAAACACGCCACCGAACTCTTCATGCAGTTTTGCCTGCGAATACAGCGCGTCGCCGAGCACTTTGAAAGAAGGGTTTTCCAGACCGCCGGTAGCTTCGACTATGCACACTGCCGTTTCATCGCAGCTGGTTTCGATGCCGAGGATTTTCACTTCTTAAATTTTTGGATATCTAACAAATCGTTTCGGAACGCTACTACATCAGGTTCCATTTCTACCTGGACAACATCAACCTCATGTATTGTGCGTGATTTTAAGACGCTGAAATAGCGCACTTTCTTGCCTTTCTTTTTTGCAATTTTTATTTCAGATAAAACCCCATCGCTTATTGCTCCGAATACCCGTATTTCATCGCATTTTCTTACGCAGTTGTTATTGGCTTCGCGAACACTGCCCCTGTCTATGGAATCCAAAAGAAAATAATCAAAGATCATGAAAGGGTTCAAAGGCATACCGCCCTGTTCGAGAACAAACTTTGAAATGAACATTCTAAAATAAAAAAGATGCTTGGACATTGCCGTATAAACAAGCGGCATGTCTTTATTCAACTCCAAGGCTTTGTGTTTAAAAATTCTCTTGCTCATATTAAGAATTCAATTCTGTGGGCGATAGAGGACTCGAACCTCTGGCATCAACAACGTCAATGTTGCGCTCTACCAACTGAGCTAATCGCCCGTACCACTAATCTACCAGAAACCCCATGTAATTTCCAGTATAGCTCTCCTTCGCGACTTACTTGCGGACTGTGTCCGCCGTAGCTCGCTTCGGCGAGCGAAGGCGGAGAGAGAGGGATTTGAACCCTCGAGGAGCTTTCACCCCTGCCGCGTTTCGAGTGCGGTGCCTTCAACCACTCAGCCATCTCTCCAATGTTAATCTACTGAGAGCATTACCACCTCTCAATTACAGTGAGCTTAGCACTTTTTGCCTTTTTCTCAAATTCCTGCTATATTTTGAGCACTTCTATTTATAGAAGTCCAGGCCTCATCGTCTAACCTGGTTAGGACACGAGCTTTTCAAGCTTGTAATCCGGGTTCAAATCCCGGTGAGGTCACCCACAGCATTTAATCGGTTTTCAAAAGGTATGAATCCTTTTTTGACCTTATAATTCAACGTATTTTCGGAAAATAAAAGTTCTGAAAAAATAATACGAATAATTTTCTCTTTTTCATAGGAGTTGGCAAAAGACCAATATACCGCAACATTTTCCAGCAGTTCTGAAAGTTTTATAACGTCCTTTATAACTTCATGCATTGCAGTGTCTGAAGCCTGCTCGGCATTCTGTAGGGAAGTGAGTTCAGTATTCAGCCTTGTTTCTTCCTCAATATAAGCCTCTGGTGAGTACACGCCGGCTTTAATAAGTGTGAGACGGTTGTTTCGCAAATATGATAAGTCTTCTCGCAATTTCTTTTTCCTACGATCATCTTCTTCAATCCTGCCATTTCGCTTCTCCTCAAAAAGAACAATGTCAGTTTGGGTTCGGGCCTCAATCTCGGCCAACTCATCTTTTGTAAAAACAAGTTTCGCAATCAGACCACCAACTTTTTCTTCAAAGAAATCGCTATTAAAATTCTTTTTTAGATTGGGACAACCAGTCACGCAACGTGAAAAGTAGTAATTAATATCTTTCTTTATATAAGGAGTATAAATACGATGGCAAAACTCGCAACGGGCAATGCCGCGATAAGGCAGATCAATTTTCTCGGTGTAATGAACACTTGTTTTTCTTTTTGTTAATTGCCGCTGAACGTCATTAAAAATTTCCGGCAAAACCAAAGGCGCATGACTGATACTTTGAACATACTGACCGTCATTTCCGAATGTTTTTCCCGTATAGAAGAGGTTGGTAAGTATTTTGTGAACCATGTTAGCAGTTACGGGTCGGGATATCTTTTCAATGACGATTTCTTCGCTTTCTTCAGCCAGCATTTCCGCCTCAGTTCTTCGACGCCGCATTGGCACTGTAGTAAGTCCTTGTTTATTCGCCCATCGGGCAAGGTCTTCAAGGCTCCAGTCGCCAGTAGCGCAGAGATCGAACATCTTTTTGATTATAGGAGCCCGAATTGGGTCAAGCGGCTTATGTTCCATATTCCCTTCGTTCAAATAACCTATTGGCGCTCGGTGGGTGACAATACCGCGCTCTCGGAGGTTTCGTGTATTAATACTGACTTTCTCACTTGTTACCCGTGAATGGTGCTCGGCAAACATACCGTCAATGTCCATGTGAAGTGCTCCCGAACTGGTTTTTTCGTATTTTGCATAGACAAATCTCACATCAATACCTTTCCGCATTAATTTACGGACTAGGGTATCATCTCCTTTATTCCTGCTGATTCTATCCCAGCAAAGCACAATAATACCTCTAAAAAGACCGAGGCTTAAAAACTGAACAAGTTGCTGAAACTTTGGCCGACTGATCCGGTATTGTACTAAGCCATCATCAGAGATCGTCACCTCGTTATCTTCTTTGAAGCCTGAATGTTTTTCAGAGATAATACCATCAACACAAAAACTTTTTATGGTTATGGGTGCAATTTTTATTTTTTCTCGAGAAGAAAATTTTGTGGTCTCAGCTTTTTGATATGAAAGGGAATTTTTTTGGTTTTCGGGTTCGTCAGTACTCTTCCGGTTATATGCCAAATAACAGTCACGATATTTACCGTTCTGAATATCCTCCAGTAATTTCTTTTCGGTTGTTTCGGTAATGGACATTAAAATTTAATTGTATCTAGTTTTTTTAGCTGCCCATCAATTATACTATAACCTTCGGCAATGAGACGCTCTTGAATTTCTCTCAAAACATCACCTAGGTCGCTTAGGCTGATGATGGTTTCTTCGGGGAAGGCGTATTGCGGAATAGTCTCATAATCTAAGTCATCGTTAGCTTGCAGTATCTCCGCCAGCATTACTTTTGGGCCGGTTCATCTGGTATGTCTTTTTTAGTAATGCCTATTTGCTTGATAAGCATGTATTTATCTTCACTCGAAAAGTAAGGTTTTCGTATTAAGCGGGAAATACTTCTTGTCTTTCGAGAGGGTGGCACATAGCCAAGCTTGCAGCATTTCCTGCACGCCGCTGATTCGTACGTTCTATAACGGTAAAGGTACTTCACTCGGCTGTCGCAGTAAATACAGATAAAGTAGAAGATAAATCCTCGATGCTGTCCCAAATTTGATGCAACGAAATCAACTTTTTGAGGACTCCAATAAAAGAAATCATTTAAACTTTCAAGAGGCGAGCAAATTCTGTTCTCAGGTGTATTTAAGAGGTTTTTTAAATGGATTGCGCCGCTGAAGTGTTGAATTTTAAGTTTTATTCCGTGCCGCTTGCTGTAACTCAGCACAAAAGTTTGTACATAGTCTGTAATATCAATTCTCCGAATCTTATCCATAAAATCTTTGTTGCTGTGTCTATAGGTGGGCATAATCACTATGAATTTCTAATAATTTAGTCTGTAGGTAAATGTTGTAGCAAAGTGCTTTCCTTTGGTTCTGTATCGTCTGGAACGTTCACAATGTGCGCTTGTTCACCTCGAATATCTGCGTCAGAGATGCCAAAGCGTTCTTTCCAGAAATCTAGGCGGCCATGGTTCTTCTCGAGTCCCAGTACGAAGCCGCGCCTTGTTTTATAGGGCTTTAGTTGAAGTTTGGTTCTCAAATACCAACCGATTTTACGTGCTGTAAGCTTATCATCAAAATCCAACGCGTCATGGTTCACAGAGTCAGAAATCTCTCCGACGGTCACCTCTTTCTTTTGGGTGTCATGCTCAAACTTTAAAATAGCGAAGATAATATCCGACTCTCTGGAAAAACCTCGGTCGGTGATGAGCTCGACGTTGTATTTCTGGATGAACTCTTTGAGGGACTGTTTCATCTCAGGAGATTCAATAATCGAGAGAAGCGGGATGATTATCTGATGCAGGCGAGGATGGATGCCTTTAATCGGTTTTTCGTCGAACACAAGCGGCTTATAGTAGTTCTTGAGCCGCCACATGAGAAGCTTGTTCCTTATCTTCAGAGCTTCAGTGTAGAACTCGTCGCTCAGCCGCTTCGGTATATCTTCCCGAAGGGTGCCGCGGCCCATTTCTTCTATCAAAAATCGGCTCTCCAATGCCTTATCCTTGAAGGTCTCTCTAGTCGCAATTATCTTCGGTGAGAAGACGCTATAGGCTTTTACCTCGAATACGCCTTTTCCTTCGGATCGGAGTACTGACATGCCCTTCTGATAGCCTGTGTTCAGTATCTTTACGATGTCGTCGCCCATGTCTGATGATTTGAAGTCAGCTTCGTCGAGAATAAGCGTTCCGCCGAGGTCGTTCAAAATGCGAAAAATAGGGGAGGGAGTCGTTGCTCCACCAGTGAATATGGGGCGGTAGCATACAGAACCTACGGCTTGCAGGAGGCGAGATTTGCCACTGCCGAAGTCCCCGAGAGCACGAAGATAGGGTAATTCATGGAAGCGGTCATAGACCCAACTGAAAAGCACATAATAGGTCGCTATCTGCTCGAACATCGGCGATATATCGAGGTATTTGTGAATATGGGCCTGTATTTCGGCTATGAGCTCTTCATCAGTTCCGTAATCGCTTGCTGTTGAAGGAAGGAGCACCACACCCTTACTCACGATGTCATTTTGACCGTCGAGCGGGAAAAATTCCTCCTTCTCTGTCTTGATGAAGTCGGCATACTGCACCGTGCCATCCTTAAAGATAGCGAACTGGGTCTGTTGTCCGCTAGGATTATAGATGGTTTCTGCTAGTTGGTCTGCAAGCACGAGAGAGGCCTTTCGATTCTTTTTATTATTTTCCATGTGTATCTAATTCAATATTATTAATATTTTAATCGTTCAATCTGTCGAGTAGTTCTCTTCGAGCCTGTTCATATTTATGTACTTCCACAAGCAATCTTTCGTCATCTTTTTCTCCGTAGCGATATAGCCATACCAATTCCTCTAATTCATCAGTTTTCACAAAAACAAACTCTTTCTGCTTGTTAGTTATGGAATTGACACCACTGATTTGATATTCTTTCGCATACAGAAAAACTGCTTGATTTAGACTCGATGTCCTCAAATATTTATCTGCATTTATTTTCATAAAATTTTTATTAAATTAAAAAACCCGCGTGTTGCGGGCTGCGCCAGTAGCTTACCAAAACCATTTTTTCTTGTTTAGGTGCTATTTGGGGGTGATTTGGGTTCGATTGGGGTTTTATTCATTACAAGTGTAAGATTACCCCTATTGTTAACAAGATTTTTGGAATTTAGGCCAATCTTTGATCTCAGGCTTTTTGCGAGTGCGTTGATTTTAGCGGTCTCAAGAGTCTTTTTTGTTTTATCTATAGCTTCGCCATCCTCATAGAATCCACACTGAACTAGCACGTCGTACCTGTACATTTTTTTGTTTGGTTTTTTATACAGAAACTTAAATACTTTATACGCAGAACTACCGTCTTTGAGTTTAAAATTCTCGGTACCATTTCTGCCGATACCAGTCGTTTCGTTATAGTATAAGGCGCTCGCTTCCTTTTCACCGTTACCGACACTGCCTTTTAAAATCCCAATGAAGTGTTGAATACCTTTAAAGTTCTTAATCTCATAGCTTATTCGTTTTTGGGCCGAGTCTTTTGCGATGACATCAAAAAGTATTGTTTCTTTCTCTAAACCTTTGTTGGGGTTATGGAGTGAATAGTCACTGGTAATTTTTAGTAACCCTTTTGCTTCAAAACTCCGCATTAATTCGGAAAGTTCCATGTAATCGATGCCGAACTTGTATGGAACCACATAGTTGGAGCGCTTGAGAACCTCAAAAGACCTTTCTTGTTTGGGGTACATCTTCTCTTTTGCAAGTACTTCATTGAGTACCTGAATTGCTATCGCAGCAGTGTCTTCTTTCATGTGAATCTCAATTTGAATGTATAATCTGTGAACGTGTTAACGTTGCGAACATCCTAGCATAGATACTCTTGAAATAAAGGCTCGTATATGGCACTATAAGTATACAACTTAATATATAGAATCTAAACCAGTAGTAATACTGGCATGATGAAAATAAACCTTTCACAGTATCAAGCTCCTCGTCAGAGCACTGTGAAAGGTTGCGTAGGGAAACCTGCGTAGGTGACTTCGGTCATCACTGATGAGGAGCTTTATGCTTCCTCGAAAACCTTTCACAATGAAAAAAAGTACATGGAGTTGGATAATTACTTTGGCAGTGATCTTAATTGTAGTTGCTTATCAAGTTGGGCAAAGTTCAAATAACCGTCAATCTTCGCCAAGCATTTCGTTAACGCAACCACCCGTGGCATCAAAGGTAGCTCCTGTGAAATCCAGCAATCCCTCTGCGAATAATGATGAATCAAGGGCTTGTGCACAGCAGACCATGGCTATGGTTAATAGTCTAAATGTTGAAGCCGATAGATTACAACAACAGTTCGGTCTTTCGGGTAACATATCAAGCTATCAAAATTATTTTAACACTAAAGAAAATAAATGTTACGCTCTTGTCTTTAGTACATCAAGCTATAAAAATACTTTTGGTAGTAGTGAGGATCTGTATGATGTTTATGCAAACCAAAGAATTGCTAATTATTCTCCATCAACCTTGTTTTGTTCTATCAATGGAGTTACAGGGTGTAAGTACAGTGATTTTAAGTTTGATGTAGATACGAGGTTTCTTTTCACAGCCTCTTGGTCTTGGTAAGTTTTTGGAATCAAAATGGTCCGATGGATAGATATCCAAGTTTGCACTTCTTGCGGTAACTCCAGATACAAACATGAGATTTCTTTTCATGGAAGATCTGATTTCCAAAGAATAAAAGAATTACTGATTGCTATGAATGTCAGATTTAAGAACCGGATAGTATGTTTTGGTAGCGGCTATACCATCGCCAGCTGGAAGGAAGTCACTTAAAATCCCTCATTTTCTGAAAAGACTATTTTAGTTTGGTGCCTATCCCTTCAGAGCAAGTGTTGGTAAGATTTGACATTTTTAGTCGTCGGAGTAGTATAATAGAATTGTTGAAGAATGTATCATGAATCTAGCGCCTATATGATACACATACACATCATTTGTGATCTTGTTTTGATAAAGAAAACAGGACACACCCCATAAGGGTGATTTTTTGTTATTTAAAAATTGAAGAGTGGGTACAGGAAGTAAAATGTGAGCTTAGCGGGATTCGAACCCGCACGCCGCGAAGCATTGGTTTTGGAGACCAAGATGTCTACCAATTCCATCATAAGCTCAACGACATTGTATTACTTCCTGTGCTCACGCCTCAATTCGAGACGTGAGTTGTATAGCTAGAAACTACACAACTGAAACTATAGAAGAAACGATCGGTACCGTGAGCTTTGCTTGCGGTACCTTTCGTTTATATCGGCGACAGATTAACTTGCCGCTTGTATCATAATGACAAAGAAGCAAGGCACAGCCGCCAGTTATAAACTCGTTCATGTGCTTTAATGAACTATTTGTCGTTGTCGCTTGCGATTAGCTTACGCTTGTTATACCGACAAAGCAAAAACCATTACTTTAACCGACGTTTAGTTCAGGAGTAAGACCAATGGTCTGACGCCTAAACCAAAGTTTAAGGGACTAAGGTTTAGAGTTGAATTACTTCTTCTCCATTCCTAAGCGCCAGTTAAAATAATGGTTTATGGTTTTTGTTTTTCTGGTACGCTTACATCGGTTGCTGCCTTCCTCGGCATAATTCGTATACCCTTAATATACGAAAGCATGATACATATTAACATATTTCTATGAAGCGTAATCCCCAAGAAACAAATAAGGAACAGTTTTTTAAAATCGTCAATAAGGCTATATCCCCGTCAGCACAGCCTCGAAAACAGGCAAAGCGTGGTGGTTATAAAGGAAAGCAAACTGGTTCACATACTCCTGCAAATACTTCTGTGAAACCCAAGTGATTCACCACTTCGTGTGCATAACGTGGCTTTACCACTTTTTTCTTATACACTCCAAACT
>JARIGY010000052.1 GCA_029288535.1 Candidatus Tayloriibacteriota bacterium
GGTCCGATTCCCGCTCTCGGCTCAATATAGGATTCATTATTAATGACCAAAGAAGCCATCGAACAGAAAATTGCGGCGCTTGAGGCGGAAATGTACGGCGCTGATTTTTGGGCTGACAAAAATCACGCCCAGGCAGTCATAAAGGAAATTCAAGATCTCAAAGCCGAGAAGGAAGGCGGCAGCAAATACGACAAGGGCGGCGCGATCATGACTATTTTCTCCGGTGCCGGGGGCGACGATGCCGAAGATTTCTCGGGCATTCTTTTTGCGATGTATCGGAAGTTTATCGAGAACAGGGGCTGGAAATGGATGCTTGTGCATGAAAACAAGAACGACCACGGCGGTTTCCGCAACATCGCGATCGAGATCGACGGCAAAAATGCGTACGGCACTTTAAAGAACGAATCCGGAGTCCACAGGCTTGTCCGGATCTCGCCGTTCAACGCCAAGCAGCTTCGCCACACATCCTTTTCGATGGTTGAAGTGATTCCGAAATTTGAAAAGCAGGAGGAGATAGATTTGAAATCGGAAGACATCCGCGTCGAGCTTTCCCGGGCCGGCGGACCCGGCGGGCAGAATGTGAACAAGAGGGAAACGGCGGTGCGCGTCGTGCATATTCCTACCAACCTTTCGGTGCATGTCACGTCCGAACGCTCTCAGGCCCAGAATAAAGAAAAAGCCCTGCTTATGCTCAAAGGCAAAATCTACAAACGGCTTGAAGAAGAAAGAATCGCCAAAGAAAAAGGCATGTACATTTCCAAAACGACAGATATAGAGTGGGGCAATCAGATCAGGTCATATGTTTTGCATCCGTACAAAATGGTCAAAGATCACCGTACCGATGTCGAAATTCGCGATGTCGACAAAGTATTGAACGGCGAGCTCGATGAATTTATTGAGGCAGAGAAGGGCTTGTAGGTCAAGGGTTGCACTATCTCCCGAAGAGTCTACAATAGGTAGAGTATTATGATTTATTTCGACAAGGTTTCAAAAGTGTACACGGACAATTCCGTGGCACTGGAAAATATCTCTTTCACCATCGAGCCCGATGAGTTCGTTTCCATCGTCGGCCATTCGGGAGCGGGGAAGACTACGCTGCTCAAGATGCTTTTGGCCGAAGAAAAGCCGAGCGATGGTACGGTGTTCTTCCAGTCCATCGACATCCACAAGCTCCGCCGCAACGAGATCAACCATTTCCGCCGCAAGATCGGCGCTGTTTTCCAGGATTTCAAACTGCTGCCCAATAAAACCGCTTATGAAAACGTGGCATTCGCCATGGAAGTTGCCGGCAAGAGCGATGAGGAGATAGAGTCCGATGTGCCGCACGTGCTCGAACTCGTCGACCTCGGCCGCAAGATGTGGAGCTTTCCGCACCAGCTCTCCGGCGGCGAAAAGCAGCGCGTCGCCATCGCCCGGGCCATCGTCAACCATCCGGACATCATCATTGCTGATGAGCCGACCGGCAACCTCGACCCGATCAACACCTACGAGATCGTGCAGATCCTGAAAAAAATCAACGACATGGGTACGACCGTGATCCTCACCACGCACAACAAGGGCGTGATCGACTCGGTCGGCAAGCGGGTGATCACGCTCGAGAACGGCAAGGTGTTCCGGGACGATGTGGCAGGGCGGTATATTTTGTAAACTTACATATCATTTAAAATGTTTCTGACCAACATACGGCGGGTGGTAAAAACGGGTTTCATCAACTTCTGGCGCAACGGCTATGTTTCGCTTGCTTCGATGCTTGTCATGGTCATCACGCTTTCCGTCATTGGCGCCATTATTTTCACCAACGTGATGCTTATTGCGTCGCTCGATCAGATCAAAGACAAAGTGGACATCAATGTCTATTTCGTCACGAGTGCCCAGGAACCCGATATCCTTTCCATCAAGCAGTCGCTCGAGACATTGCCGGAGGTGAAAGAAATAGTCTATACCTCGCAAGACGATGTGCTTGCCGCTTTCAAGATCCGCCACCAGAACGACCAATACACCCTTCAGGCTCTCGATGAGCTTCAGGGCAACCCGCTCGGCGCGACACTCAACATCAAGGCGAAAGAGCCTTCGCAGTACGGCAGCATCGTCGATTTTCTGAATTCGAAAACGCTCTCGTCCCGCGACGGCCTGCCCATTGTCGACAAGATAAATTACAACCAGAACAAAGCCGCGATCGACAGCCTCACCCGCATTATCGACTCCGGCAAGCGGATCGGACTTTTCCTCACGATTATCCTGATCGCCATTTCTATTGTCATCACATTCAACACGATCCGCTTGGCGATATATGCGTCGCGGGAAGAGATCTCCATCATGCAGCTTGTCGGCGCGAGTTCCAAATACGTGCGCGGGCCGTTCGTCATCGTCGGCATCATGTACGGGCTCATCTCCGCGATCATCACCATGGCGCTTTTCTACCCGGCCACCTATTACCTCGGCCGGGCGACGCAGGACTTCTTCGGCGGCGTGAACGTCTATGGCTACTATCTCCACAATTTCCTGCACATCTTCGCCATTCTTCTCGGCGCCGGCGTCGTCATCGGTTCGGTTTCGAGTTATTTAGCAGTCCGTAGATATTTAAAAGTCTGATCATGAAAAAGAAACAGCGGAAATATATTTTTGTAGTGGGCGGAGTCATGTCGGGTGTCGGCAAGGGAGTCGCTTCCTCGTCTATCGGCACCATTATGAAAGCGCGGGGACTTGCCGTCACCGCCCTCAAAATCGACCCTTACATCAACATCGACGCAGGCACTATGAACCCCACCGAACACGGTGAGGTTTTTGTTTTAAATGACGGCGACGAATGCGACCAGGACATGGGCAACTACGAACGCTTCCTCGATACCGAGCTCAGCAAGAACAATTATATGACCACCGGCCGCGTTTACTTAGACGTGATCCGCCGCGAGCGCAACCTCGAATACAAAGGCAAGAACGTCGAAGTCGTGCCCGACATTCCGCTCGAAGTCATCCGCCGCATCAAAAAGGCCGCGGACGATGCCGATGCGGACGTTACGCTCGTGGAAGTCGGCGGCACGATCGGCGAATACCAGAACATTATTTTCCTCGAAGCCGCCCGCATGCTGAAGGCCAAATACCCCGGCGACGTCGCCATCGTCATGGTAAGCTATCTGCCGATCCCATCGAAAATAGGCGAGATGAAAACCAAGCCGACCCAATATGCCGCCAGAAGCCTCAACAGCGTCGGCCTCCAGGCCGATATCATCATCGGCCGCAGCCAGCTTCCGATCGACAAGAAGCGCAAAGAAAAAATAGCCACGTTCTGCAATGTGCTGCCGGACCATGTCATCTCGGCTCCTGATGTTGAAAGCATCTACGACGTACCGGTCAATTTCGAACGCGACAACCTCGGCAATATCCTCTGCAAAGTCCTGAGCATCAAAAATGCAAAAACAGATTTGAGCAAATGGAAAGCGTTCGTCCGCAAGACCAAGAGTCCGAAAGGCGAAGTGCGGATCGCGGTGGTCGGCAAATATTTCGACTCCGGCGACTTCGTGCTTTCCGACGTGTACATTTCCGTCCTCGAAGCGATCAAGATTTCCGCCCTGAGCCTCGGAGTCAAAGCGGTCATCCGCTATGTGAATTCCAGAAACTTCGAAGGTCCGAACGGCAGGAAGGCCGCGGCAGACCTCAGGAATTACGACGCGGTGCTCGTGCCGGGCGGTTTCGGCTCGACGGGCGTCGAAGGGAAAATATGCGCGATCCAGTATTGCCGCGAAAACAAGATCCCGTATTTCGGCCTCTGCTACGGCATGCAGCTCATGGTGATCGAGTTCGCCCGCAATGTCGTCGGCCTCAAGGACGCGAACACGACGGAAATAAATCCCGAAACCAAAAACCCCGTCATCGACATCATGGAAGACCAGAAGAAAATCATTTCCTCCGGCAATTACGGCGCGACGATGCGGCTCGGCGCGTATCCGGCAATGCTCAAAAAGGGCACGGTCGCCCGCAAGGCCTACAACACCGAAACGATTTTCGAGCGCCATCGCCACCGTTACGAAGTGAATCCCGCGTTCATCGAAACCATTTCCGCCGCCGGCCTCGTCTTTTCCGGCACTTCGCCGACAGGAAAACTCATGGAAATCGCCGAGCTGCCGCAGAACGAGCATCCGTTTTTCGTCGGTACGCAGTTTCATCCCGAATTCAAAGCGCGGCCGCTCTTGCCTCATCCGTTATTCTCGGCGTTCATCAAAGCCGCCATCAAGCGCGGCAGCGAAACCCGCAAACCGGCCATTCTCGCCCAAAAAGTAGCGTCACCGCAGGTAAAAGAATAACCGCTTGAATAAAAGCCGGTTTTACAGTATGTTATAGGAACCTTGCGGGATCGTCTAATGGTAGGACTACAGATTCTGGATCTGTGTATCTTGGTTCGAGTCCAAGTCCCGCAGCAACTATAAAAGTACCAAATGATCACATTTCTTGATCACTGGCAGACATTAATTGGATCAATGATAGGTGCAGCCTCTGCATTCTTGTTGTGGGTAATAGCTGAGTCCTATAGACAAATTTCCGAACGTAAAGAACGTTTAATTTCCATTGAAAAATTTCTTGGCATACATACTTTGCTAGTTGCTGATACTTACCAAGCAATAGTTGAATTTCTAAATGGTCGATTGACGGGTCTTATTAATAATATTGAGGAAAATATCAGTACTGCTTCTTATCATGTTGGAATAACTTTTTTCCCCATACTTTCACTAGAGCCTCTGGATAGTAATATACTCAATCTACATACAGGAAGTGGATATGTGGATACGAAACTTTTGGTTGTAATTAAGAGGTCGAGAGATTTTAGAGACATGATTGAAGATATAAAAAGGCAATTTGAGACAACATTAAGCAATAACCGTGAACTCGTTTTATCCGAGAGTAATTCTGCACAAGAGCAAAAGCAACAATTTTTGGAACAATTAAAGCAATTTAAGCTGGTGATGAACCAAGAGATACTGGAGAATAACATACCACTCTGTGTTAAGGAACTCATACAAGCTCAAGTAAGTATCAAGGAACTCACAAAAAAACGTCTTTGGCGATGGAAATTGAAATTTAATTCATCATTTAAATATTTTCGCGATAAAAAACAGATGGATTTATACATTAAAAATACACACGAGCGCATCGACTCGTATCTTAAAGAGAAATTCACCAATAGATTTAAAGAAGTGAATACAGAATTTAAACCGCGACTAAGAGAACAATCATTTTAAATTTATATCATCTTAATTTGAAAAAGTTGGTCGGAAAAAGGGTCAGATGCCTTCATATAACTTCCATTAGATGTAGTTGAGCTACCTTGATTCCTTTAATCGCGAGTGTCTCTATAAAAAAGCTGTTTTTAACTAATTCTGCTATACTTTAGCCATGAAAGTCTATATTGCCGCGCTATTATTTAACGAACCAGAAAAGAAGCGAAACAGTGAAATCCGCGACTTGCTGAAGGGTAATAGGCATGAAACGTATTTGCCCCAGGAAGATGGAAGCATTGCTTTCAATCGCATTGAATCCGGCGAAGATAAGAGCGTGATACGAAAAGCTGTTTTTGAAAATGATATTAAAGCAATAAAAGATTCCGATGCGATACTATGCATTCTTGATGGCCGTGTTCCGGATGAGGGAGTGTGCATTGAGCTTGGTATTGCTTATACACTTGGAAAAAAATGCATCGGATATAAAACAGACCAGCGAAGCCTCGATAAGTTCGGGAATAATTTGATGATCGAGGGATGCCTGCAAGAAATTGCGCGCTCAAAGGAAGAGATGCTAAAATTATTTGGTATGCTTCGAATATGATAGAGAAGCCTGAAAGAGAAACTTCAATGATAACTTTTAAAAATCAACCAAAGCTCTCAGGGTTCGATATAGATAAGAGGGCTGATGAGTTGCGGGTAACACTCATTCCTTATATCAAGGAGTTTTTAGAGACCGATGATTTATTTAAAGATAAAGAGGTGAACATAGAGTTCTCCCATACCGGTGTTTCATCCCTTGTGGGTTTTCTTGAAGTCGAAGGAGAAAAATACGTTCTTAAAATCCCTCTCTTTAATTCAAGTTATGCGGGAAGCGAAGCTTTATTCTTGAAAACGTGGGAATCGGTTGGCGTACCTGTTCCGCATGTTTATAAAGAAGGGACGATTGGAGGCCGTACCTATATATTAATGGAATACGTTGATGCGCCAATTTTATTGGATGTCATTAAGAAAGGTGAGGCCAAGAAAGATGTTTCAGTTGAACTTGGTAAAACTCTAGCCCAGATGCATACTTCAAAAGCTGAAGGATATGGCAGAGTTATGGAAGGCAAGCCGCAATACAAAACATTTAAAGAATGGATTTCAGATGAAGATATTCAAGATAGGATCGCTTATGTGAAAGAGCAGAACCTTTTGACCGATGAGCACGGATCGATTGATAGAACTATAGATATTCTTATTGAATATGCCAAAGATAAAGATATCAGTACCTATTGTCATTTTGATTTTGGGGCAAGCAATATCTTAGCTACCGAACCGCCAACCGTAATCGACCCTAATCCAATGCTAAATAACGGAATCATTGATATCGGTCGAAGTATGTTGCTTTCAATTTCTGGAGGAAGTGACGGCGAGCAACTTAAGCGTGGCTATTTTTCTGAACGGGGATGTGATACTCAAGCACTTCATGCTGCAATTATTCTCAGTGCATATTGGAAATTCGCATATTGGCACAAGAAGGGTAAAACTGAGGAAATAGAGAATGTGAGAAAATATCTGGCTCAAACAAATCATCTCTTAACTTCTGGTATACTATATCTATGAAAGATAATCTTTTTGAAAAAGTACTGGAATTTGCAAAGGAATATAATGCCCCTAAAAATACTACCTATGCAGCCGCTCTTACGAAGTCAGGAAAAATACTGACGAGTGTTTACGTGGATGCTGCTGTTGATTCCGCTCAGCTATGCGCTGAAACTGGTTGCATTGCAGAAGCAACCAAACTAAAAGATCCAATAACTCATTCGTTATGTATTTGGTATGGTCCTACAACAGACACAAAAATTTTATCAGCATGCGGAATTTGCCAGGAACGATTATCACGATTCGGCATGGATGTGATGATTGCAGTTTCTGAAAATAATGGGGAAGTGGCATATAAACCTCTTAAAGAACTACGACCGCATTTCTGGCTAGATGCTTTTAATGAGAAATCAGATAACCAGGAGGGGAAATAGAGTTAGGTACCTTACTCTAAAAAAATGTTAAAAATCTATTTAGCCCGGCACGGCCAAAATACTGATAATATGGCAGGTATCCTAAATGGCCATCGTGATGAACCTTTGACGGAAAAAGGAATTAAGCAGGCTCATGAGATTGCGGATAAAACCAAAGAAATCGAACTTTCCTTCGACGCAGTTTACAGTTCTCCTCTTGTCCGCGCTTTTGAAACTGCAAAAATAATTTCTAGGATCACCGGGTCTCCAGAACCACAAAAGGAACTTCTGCTCATTGAGCGAGACTTCGGCATCATGACGGGAAAGAATATTTCCGATATCGAGAAGTTATGTGCGCCTAATATTATAAAAGGAGAAATTATAACCTACTTTCTGAACCCAGAGGGAGCAGAGACTTTTCCTGACCTTATGAAGCGCGCTAGAATGCTGATCGATAAAATTGAAGCAGTACATAAGAAAGGGAATATTTTACTGGTAACTCATGGTGATATTGGAAAAATGATCTATGCGGAATATTACAAATTGGACTGGAAGCAAGTGCTGACACAATTCCATTTTGGAAACTGCGACTTGCTACTCTTGTCTGAGGATTCAGTTGCAAGTGAGTCGCATGTTTTCAAGGTTTTGCAGCATAATCATTGACATCCTCTTCCTCGATATCGTGTCGGCACATATCTATTTGTTGGAATCTAGCGTATGGTTACAGTAGAAACTTTTTATTTAATAATCGTTAAGACATGCCTTTTCATAGAAAAATCTCATTGATTGCAGGTATTCTTTATATACTTACTTTTGTGTCGGTGCCGACTCTTGCTATCTATGGCCCGGTAAAGGCCGCGGGCTATATCTTGGGAAATGGTCCAGATACCTCCACAATCATTGGTGGAGTTTTGGAAATTATCGTAGCTCTCGCGGGAATCGGTACTGCCGTTGTGCTTTTCTCTATTCTTAAAAAGCAGAGTGAGACAGCCGCGCTGGCGCTCGTTGCCACTCGAATTTTAGAATCCGGTACGATATTTGTCGGTGTGGCATTCCTTTTGACGATTGTGACGTTGAGGCAGACGGGAGCCGGGGCAGGCGCACTGGGCATCAGTCATACGCTCGCACTTCTTTATGACCGTGTTTTTCTCCTTGGGCAAAGTTTTATGCCGGCTATCTGCGACCTGCTCTTAGGGTCCATGCTATATAAATCACGGTTGGTTCCACGGAGTCTTTCTATGATAGGCATTGTGGGAGGCCCCTTACTTCTCCTCGGTTATTTTGCAGTGATGTTCGGTGTTCTTGGGCAACATGGCGCTTTGGCAGGACTGTCAGCGATCGGCGTTGCAGTGTTTGAATTCTCGCTGGGCATATGGCTGATCGTCAAAGGTTTCAATCCCCAGGCTGTTGCCGCCTTGGAATCAAAAAATTAAAACGTTCCGATAGATTACACAAACACAACTAATGTTATACTGAAACCATTACACAGAAAAAGGAGGACAATAAAAAATTGAGCAGACTTCTGCCGCAGGTCGCGGCAGCGGTTTTTGTCTGCGCCGTGTTGGCCGCTATCTTTTATGTGACAAATTCGCTTGCGACTATTACGTACGACTCCAGCGCGGCGGCGACAGCGACTTCTAGCCAACAAGTTTCAGTCATCCCGCAGACACTCGATAAGGTTTCCTACAACAAAAGAATGATCGCAATGGCTAACAACCCGTTGCCGAAACCTGCGGCGACTTCCACTCAGTTGGCCGCATCGTCATCGACAGCTATTTTAACTTCTGCCACGACATCTGTCGGCATTTCGCATAAGCTTTGGCCTGTCCCGACTGTCTACCCGCGCTTTGGCGCCTTGCTGCCGTTCAATCGCATTGTCGCGTACTACGGCAATTTTTATTCGACAAAAATGGGTGTGCTCGGCGAGTATCCCACCGAGCAAATGCTTCCCATGCTCATGAACGAGGTGGCGAAGTGGCAAGCCGCCGACCCGGCTACTCCGGTAATTCCCGCTATCGATTATATTGCCGTCACCGCCCAGGGCTCGCCGGGGCAGGATGGCATGTACCGCCTCCGCATGCCTGCGGATCAGATTCAAAAAGCCATTGATCTTGCCAACCGGGTCCACGGCGTTGTCTTTCTCGACATACAAGTCGGCTTAAGCGATCTTCAAGCCGAACTTCCTCCTCTCGAACAGTATCTGAAGCTGCCGAATGTCCATCTGGCTATCGATCCTGAATTTTCGATGAAAACAGGCGCAAAGCCGGGGAGTGTTATCGGAACGTTCGGTTCCGTCGATATCAATTATGCCGCTCAATTTCTGGCAAGGATCGTCGATCAGAATAACATGCCGCCAAAAATCCTGGTTGTTCACCGTTTTACTACTCGCATGGTTACCGGCTACGAAAATATCAAGCCGTCACCGGAAGTGCAGGTCGTCATGGACATGGACGGCTGGGGTACTCGGGCGCGCAAACTGGCGACCTACCATGATGTCATCTACGAAGAGCCGGTCCAATTTACCGGATTCAAATTGTTCTACAAAAACGATCTGTTGCCGCCAAGCACGGGCATGCTCACTCCGGAACAGGTGCTGAAGCTGACTCCGCGCCCAGTGTACATTCAATATCAGTAGGCCGAAACCGGTCACACTTTTACGATATTTCCGTTATACTCAATAGGTCATGAATGGATCCGACCCGGACGACATAAAGAGTATTATAGAAAAAGCGAAAAAAGGGGATAAGAATGCTTTTTCTTCTCTGTACGCGTCTTACTTTGCCCCGCTGTATAGGTATATTTATTTTAGGGTAGGCAGCAAGGTTGAGGCGGAGGATCTCACTCAGGATGTTTTTGTAAAAGCGTATATGTCATTTGGCCGGTACGCATATTCTGGAGTTTCTCCATTGGCGTATTTTTATACGATTGCGCGCAATACCATCTGTCTCTTATACACATCT
>JARIGY010000008.1 GCA_029288535.1 Candidatus Tayloriibacteriota bacterium
GTTCGGAGGCGCGGGCGTCGGCAAAACCGTTCTTTTGAAAGAACTTATCCGCAACGTGGCTGAAGAGTCAGGCGGCGTTTCGGTTTTTGCCGGCGTCGGCGAACGCACTCGCGAAGGCACCGACCTGCTGCTTGAAATGAAAGAATCCGGCGTGCTCGAAAAAACCGCCCTCGTCTACGGCCAGATGAACGAAGTTCCCGGTGCCCGCTTGCGCACCCCGCTTGCCGCGCTTACCATGGCCGAATATTTCCGCGACGAAGAAAGCAAGGACGTCCTGCTTTTCATCGACAATATTTTCAGGTACTCGCAGGCCGGCTCGGAAGTGGCTGCATTGCTCGGCAAGATGCCGTCGGCCGTCGGCTATCAGTCTACGCTCGCATCGGAAATGGGAGAGCTTCAGGAGCGCATTACCTCTACGAAAAAAGGCGCTATCACCTCCGTGCAGGCTATCTATGTGCCGGCCGATGACATTACCGACCCGGCGCCTGCCGCGGTGTTTGCCCATATCGATTCGACCATCGTGCTTTCGCGGCCTTTGACCGAGCTCGGCATCTATCCCGCTGTCGATCCGCTCGCTTCAAACTCATCTGCACTCCAGTCGGACATTGTCGGGGAGGAACACTATAATGTTGCGCGCGAAGTGAAGGAAATTCTCCAGCATTATGCCGAGCTTCAGGACATCATCGCCATTCTCGGCATCGACGAACTTTCGCCGGAAGATAAGATAGTGGTCGCCCGCGCCCGCCGCATCCAGCGCTTTCTCTCGCAGCCGTTTTTTGTCGGTGAAGTGTTCATTAACATTCCCGGCAAATTTGTGAAGCGTGAAGACAGCGTGCGCAGTTTCCGCGAGATCCTCGACGGCAAGCATGACGATAAGCCGGAAGACGCATTTTACATGAAAGGCAGCATCGAAGAAGTAAAATAAACCATGAAACTCGGCGTCTACACAATTGAAAAAACCTTATATGAAGGCGAGATCGCCGAGCTCATTGCCCATACTTCTACTGGTGAGATCAGTATCCTGAAAGATCATATCCCATTGATCACCCGGCTCGTAAAAGCGCCGCTCGTCATAAAAGAAGCTTCCGGCGCGGAAAAAAGAATTGAAATTGGCGCAGGATTTCTTGAAGTTCAGCCTGAAAACAGCATTGTCGTCTTGGTTGACGCATAAAATACACACTATGTCTGAAGTAAAAATAGATTTTTATACGAAGACTTCCGATGCTTGGCGGATCATGCTGGAGGACATCAGGGCTGCCAAGCATTCTGTCGTCATCGAGCAGTATATCTTCATCGTCGATTCGATCGGCCAGCAGTTCGTCGAGCTTCTCAAGGAAAAAGTGAAGCAGGGCGTCAAGGTGCGCCTGCTGTGCGATACGGTCGGCAGCTACAGCTTTTACAATTCGCTGCTGCCCGAATTTTTGAGAAAGCAGGGGATCGACGTGCGGTTTTTCAACCCCGTCCGGCCGTGGCGGATCACCAACTTCACATCGAACATGTTCCGGGATCACCGCAAGATCCTGATCGTTGACGATGAGGTCTCGCACCTTGGCGGCGTCGGCATCCAGGAGCATATGGCCGAGTGGCGCGACACGCATATGCGGATTACCGGTCCGATTATCGACCATATCAAACGGAGTTTCGAGGATGTTTGGGAAAATGCCCGGAAAAAAGTATACATCCGCTACTCGCCTTTTTCATCCGAAGTAAAGCACTACGAACTTATCGGCAATTCGCCGAGCATCCGCCATCGCCAGATTTACAAGGCGGTCCAGAGCCGTGTTCATGATGCTAAAAGCTATATTTATTTGACCTCGCCATATTTCATCCCGGACGTGCCGCTCTACCGCGCGCTTTTTTTGGCGGCAAAACGCGGTGTCGATGTGCGGATACTGGTGCCCGAAGTGGCCGACCATCTTTTCGTCAATCATGCCCGTGAATCGTACTTTACGTTCCTGCTGCGGGCCGGCATCAGGATATTCATCTATCAGCCGACGATGATGCACGCCAAGACGATCGCTATCGACGACTGGGCGACCGCCGGCAGTTTCAATCTCGACTCGCTTAGTTTCTTTTTCAACCACGAAGCCAACATCGCCTCCGACGAGCCGGTATTCATCAATGAAATCAAGAATCATTTTTACAGGGATATGGAGTCATGCCGGGAGATCAAGCTTGAGGAATGGCGCAAGCGCTCGTTGCGGAAGAAGATACTAGAGCTTGTCAGCTGGCTTTTCCACGGAATTATGTAAAGTTTGAAAAGCGCTCAAAATAGTAGTAGAGTTAGTAAGTCCTCTCATTTTTTATAAAAGCAGTATTAATTCAGCATACAAACAGCATGGCAAAAATCAAAGACATTCGGGCACGGGAGATTTTGGATTCGCGCGGCAACCCGACAATAGAAGTAGATCTCTGGCTTTCCGACGGAAGCTTCGGCCGGGCGGCAGTTCCGTCAGGTGCTTCAACAGGTTCCCACGAAGCGGTAGAATTGCGGGATGGAGATAAAAGATATGGCGGCAAAGGAGTTTTGAAAGCTGTCGACAATGTGAACCTCAAAATAAAGAAAGCCTTGAAAGGCCAGGAACTCAACCAGCGTTCGCTCGACGCGACTATGATCGGCCTTGACGGAACTTCCAACAAAGGCGCGCTCGGTGCCAATGCCATCCTCGGCGTATCGCTTGCGTTCGCTCATGCTACAGCTGCATCAAAGAAACAGCCGCTCTACAAATATTTTGCGCAGATCTCAAAGACAAAGGAAATGCGCATGCCGCTGCCGATGATGAATATTTTAAACGGCGGAAAGCACGCGCTCAATTCGACTGACCTTCAGGAATTCATGATCATGCCGGTTGGAGCAAAAAGTTTTGCTCACGCATTGCAGATGGGCGCAGAAACATTTCACGCACTCAAGAAAATACTCGCATCTCGAGGATTGAACACGTCGGTCGGGGATGAGGGAGGTTTTGCGCCGTCGCTGCCAAAGAACGAAGCGGCTATCGAAGTCATTCTCGAAGCGATAACCAAGGCTGGTTATGTTCCGGGCAAAGATATAGGTATTGCCATCGACGCTGCCGCAAGCGAGCTTTATAAAGACGGAAAGTATCATCTTGAAACGGAAAACAAAGTTCTTTCGAGTGAGGAAATGGTCGCGTTCTACGAAGAGTGGGTCAACAAATATCCTATTGTTTCCATTGAAGACGGTTTGGCCGAAGACGATTGGGAAGGCTATGTGCTGATGACGAAAAAGCTCGGCAAGAAAGTCCAGATCGTCGGCGACGACCTGTTCGTTACCAACCCTGAGCGGCTTAAAATGGGCATCGAAAAGAAAGCCTGTAATTCTATCTTGATCAAACTCAACCAGATCGGTACCGTTTCAGAAACGATTGACGCGATCATCATGGCGCGCAACGCCGGGTTCACTTCAGTCGTTTCCCATCGTTCCGGCGAAACTGAAGACACGACCATTGCCGATTTTGTCGTCGGACTCGGCACAGGCCAGATCAAAACCGGTTCTCTGTGCCGTAGCGAACGCGTTGCAAAGTACAACCAGCTTCTCCGCATAGAAGGCGAACTCGGCGCGAAAATCAGCTTCCCTGGAAAGAAGGCGTTCAAAGCATAATTATGAAGCAGATCGCTCTCATCATTCTAGACGGTTGGGGATATAGGGAAGACCCGACCGACAATGCCACCAAGGTCGCCAAGACGCCATTCTTCAATGGCATTTGGGAAAATTATCCGCATACGCTTCTGCTTGCTTCTGAGCTTGCTGTCGGTTTGCCCGAAGGCCAGATGGGCAACAGCGAGATAGGCCACACGACTATTGGCGCAGGCAAAATAATCGATACTGACCTTGTGCGCATTGCGAAAGCTATCAAGGCAAATGAATTCATTTCAAACCCTGCTTTTGTAAAATTATTCGATCACGTCAAAAAGCATAATTCAACGCTCCATGTCAAAGGCCTGATCGGTCCCGGCGGGATTCATGCCCACTCAGACCATTTGCACGCATTTTTGCGCGCAGCAAAGGAGGCTGGAGTCACTAAAGTCGCTATTCATGCCTTTACCGACGGCCGCGATGCGCCACCGCAAAGTGCCGCTCTGTACTTGGAAGAATTGGAAAAAGTTATCGAAGATTTGGGCATTGGCCGCATTGCAACAGCGACCGGACGCTTTTATGCCATGGACCGCGACAACAATTGGGATCGCGTAAAGAGAGCTGAAGATGCTGTTTTCCACGGTCAAGGCAAAACTATTTCGGGAAAGAAAGCTTCAGAAGTTTTAAAAGAGCTTTATAAAGAAGAGAAGCTGGATGAGCATATTGAACCGATGGTGTTCCTGGACGATACGGGCAAGGCTGCGGTGCTTGAGAAAAATGACGGCATCTTTTTCTTTAATTTCAGATCAGACCGCGCAAAGCAGCTGACCAAGAAAATTATCGAGAAAAGGGAATCGCATAACATTCTTTTCGTGACGCTGACCGAATACGACGCTGATTTCAAAGCCGAAGTTGCGTTTGCAAACATTCCTATCGAGACAACGCTTGCGGCGGAAATTTCCCGAGCAGGACTTGCTCAAGCGCATATTGCCGAGACAGAAAAGTTCCCTCACGCTACGTATTTCCTGAACGGCGGCAAGAAAGATCCGCATTCAGGAGAAATCCATATCCTTCTCGATAGCCGCAAAGATGTGGCGACCCACGATTTGGCGCCGAAGATGCGTGCGGAAGGCATAGCCGACAAGGCGATCGAAGAAATCAATAAAGGCACGAATTTTATTTTCATCAACTTCGCCAACCCGGACATGGTCGGGCATACTGCCAATGTCCCAGCCATTGTCGAAGCGCTTGAAGAAGTTGATCTCCAGCTTTCGCGCGTGATCAAAGCGCTCGAAGCAAGAGGCGGAGCGGCTTTCGTCACGGCCGACCATGGCAACGCCGAAGTGAATATCGACCCGGCAACCGGCAACAAGCACACCTCGCACACTATCAATCCGGTTCCGGCGATCATCACACAAAAAGATCTGGTGCTCTGCGATGGCGGAACGCTTGCGGACATTGCGCCGACCATTCTCAAAATCTTCGGCATTCCCCAGCCGAAAAGCATGACAGGGAAGAGTCTGGTATAATAAACCGCAATGAAGCAGCAATCGAAGCACGTCCATCACTACCAGCATCACAGTGCCTTAAGTTATCCCGCTTCGCTCCCCCAAAAAATATACTCCATTTTTCTCGGTCCGCTTTTGGTGGTGGGTATCCTCTATGCTTTGTCGAGATTCTTTTCTCTGGCGTACCCGGCCGCAACCATTTCGTTCGGAGCGCTTTTTCTTGCCACAGGAGCCACGCTCGCCAGACTCTTCATAAGTTACGGCATCGCACTTGTGGTGGCGGTGCCGCTCGCTATTTTCATAACCTGGAAACCGAGCTTGGAAACGGTATTCCTTCCGTTTTTTGACGTGCTTCAATCGATCCCCGTACTGGCGTTCTTCCCGGTCCTTATCATTGTTTTCATCCGCTTCAATTTCCTCAACGGCGCGGCAATATTCATCCTGTTCTTGACTATGATCGGCACGCTGCTTTTCAGCATTATCGGCGGCCTGAAAATGATTCCGCGCGACATAGTCGACGCGGCAAAAGTTTTCAAGATCAGCGGCTTTTCATATTTCCGGAAAGTCCTGCTGCCGGCCATCGTGCCGCAGCTTGTCACCGGGTCGATCCTGGCGTTCGCCCAGGGCTGGAACATCATCATCGTGGCCGAGGCGCTCCATGTCTATATGCCGCATGGCACAAATGCCAATGACCTGCATGGCGTAGGCAGCGTCCTGGTCCAGGCGTCGGCCGATGGTCAGATAAACGCATTCATCATGGCGCTTGTGGTGATGGTGCTGACGATCGCGTTTTTCAACTTTTTCATCTGGCAGAAATTGCTTCATTATGCTCAACGATATCGCTTTGAATAATCCCAAAAACCATATTATCGAGCTCACCGGAGTTTCGAAGATATATAAAAATGAACAGAAACCGGCTGTGCATGACGTGTCTTTTGCGGTGCGTGAAAATGAATTCGTCAGCATTATTGGCGCGTCCGGTTGCGGCAAATCCACGCTGCTGCGGATGATCGCCGGCATCGAAACACCATCTTCCGGCATGCTCATACGGCCGGACGATGTCTCAATGGCGTTCCAGTCGGGAGCGCTGTTTCCGTGGCTTACGGTGTTCGACAATGTGGCGATGGGTTTGCGGGCGCTCCATACTGCGGAGGCGACTGTTAAGCGCGAAGTGGAGAAATACCTTGAACTTACCAAACTCACTTCTTTCAGGAACGAATATCCCGCCCAGCTTTCCGGCGGCCAGCGCCAGCGGGTCGGCATCGCCCGCGCGCTTGCGGTCGACCCGAAAGTCCTGCTCCTCGACGAGCCGTTTTCGGCCCTTGATCCCAAAACCACCGCCGAACTCCATGACGATGTGATCGAGATCTGGCAGAAAACCCAAAAAACGATCCTCATGGTGTCGCACCTCATCGAAGAGGCGGTATCGCTTTCGGACCGGGTCATCCTGATGAAAGGGGGAACGGTCGAAAAGGTTTTTTCGATCAATTTCCCGTATCCAAGGCGGGAACAGGCGCTCGACTTCTCGCATAAAGTCCTAGAAATCAGAAAAGATTTTTTTGCCAAATAAATGGTACTATAATCCCATGAACTCTTCTTCCAAGCTGCAGCACAACTTTTTCCTGCTTCTTCTCGTTGCCGCTGCGGCCATGATGTTTTTCATCAGCCAGCCATTTCTCACCCCGCTCGTTCTGGCCGCATCTTTCGCGATCGTATTCCACCCGATCTACCTGCGCATCAACGATAGGCTGAAAAACCGCTCAAGCCTGGCCTCATTCCTGACCGTGATGCTGATCCTTCTCGCTATTCTCGTGCCGCTCGTGCTTATCGGCGGACTGCTGTTTGCCGAAGCGCGCAACCTCTATCTTCAGATTACGACCAACAGCGGCGAGATCGTCCATCTGAATAATCAGCTGTCCATACTTCAGCGGCATATCCACAACATAGCACCGGACATCAATCTGAATATCACCCAGAATATCCAGAACGGCTTGGGCTGGGTGCTTGCGCATCTCGACACGTTCTTTTCCGGTTTTCTCAGTATCTTTCTTGGTGCAGTGGTGATGATCACAGCGCTCTTCTTTTTTCTGCGCGACGGCAGGGATCTGCGCGACCAGCTTTTCGTGCTGAGCCCGCTCAACCCGGAATACGACCGGAAGATTTTTTCGAAAATCATCGCGACCATCAATTCGGTCATCCGCGGCTCGGTTGTCGTCTCCCTGGCGCAGGGCATTTTCGCCACGATCGGCTTTACGCTTGCGGGCATTCCGAACCCCATCATCTGGGGCGTAGCGGCGATGTTCACCAGCCTCATTCCCGGAGTCGGCACGTCGCTTGTCATGGTCCCATGCATTATTTTCCTTTTCGTGACCCAGCCGATCTGGCATGCGATCCTGCTTATCGTCTGGGCGGTTATCGGCATTGCGGGCATCGACAACTTCCTGTCGCCGTTCATCTTGCGGCGGGGAATCAAGATCCATCAGTTTTTAATTCTCATTTCCGTGCTTGGCGGCGTCGTATTCTTCGGTCCGATCGGGTTCATCATGGGGCCGATCGTCCTGGCGCTGTTCTTTGCATTGCTTGAAATCTACCCGACGATCATTCAGGCCGAATCATAATCATGTATAAAAAAATCTTCCATTATTTCGACAAGCTCGAAGACCGGATCCGCGGCCGGCTTTCGCGCTACCCGATCATCTATTCCATCATCGGCGGCTCGGCGGTCGTGCTTTTCTGGCGCGGCGTCTGGATGACAGCCGACGATGTCGCCAAAGTCCTGCCGAGCGGCTGGCTCTGGATCGACGGCCCGATATCCGTATTGGTCAGCCTGATGATCCTGCTGGCGACCGGCCTGTTCGTTTCGTTCTTCGTGACCGATCAGATCATCATGTCGGGCATCCGGCAGGAGAAAAAGATCGCCGAGAAAACCGAAACCGAAGTGGAGGAAGAGTCGCGCAAAGTCGAGATCATCCAGAAGGAGATAAGCGCGATCGAGAAAGAAGTGCGCGAGATACGCGACTCCGTTATTAGTCAGCCACATAACCATTAATCCATGCGACTCATCATCCGTTTGCTCATCAATGCGCTTATTATTTATCTCATAGCCTCGTATCTGCCGGGTTTCGAAGTCCACAATTTTTTCACGGCCATTATCGTCGCGCTCGTTCTCGGCATCATCAATGTCACGCTCAAGCCTCTGCTCATCATTCTCACGCTGCCGATCAATATCCTGACTCTGGGTCTTTTTACATTCGTGATCAACGCCATCCTGCTTCTGCTGACCGCGGCGATCGTCAAGGGCTTTACGGTCAATGGCTTCTGGTCGGCCCTCATCGCCTCGCTCTTCATTTCCCTTTTCAGTATCATTACCCGCAGCCTCGAATCCCGCAAAATTTAAATGAGCAGCATTACGATCATCACACATAACGGGAATTTCCACGCCGACGACGTATTCGCGGTCGCTACGCTCATGCTCGCAGTCAAACATTCCGACTTTCCGGCCTGGCGCGAGCGGCTGATCAAAGTGCTGCGCACGCGCGATCCGGAGATCATTGCCGCGGGGGATTTCGTAGTCGATGTCGGTACCGTCTATGACGAGGAGAACAACCGTTTCGACCATCATCAGGAAGGCGGAGCAGGCGAACGTGCAAACGGCATTCCGTATGCGTCGTTCGGCCTGGTTTGGAAAAAGTTCGGCGAGAAGCTTGCCGGTTCGAAAGCCGCGGCCGACAGCATCGAGCAGAAAATCGTCATGCCGATCGACGGCGTGGACAACGGCGTTGATATGTACAAACCGGTGTTTCCCGATGTTGTGCCGTACGGCATCTACGATGTCTTGTATAGTTTTTTCCCGACCTGGAAAGAGAAGGATATCAACATAGACGAAGTATTCATGACTGTCGTCGACTTGGCGCGCGACATCCTCAGTAGGGAAATCACCCGGGTCAAAGACAATGCCGAGGCTCGGATGATGATCGAAGAAGCCTACCAGAAAAGCGAAAGCAAAGAGATAATCCTTCTCGATACCCGCTATCCGGCGGAGGCGCTCAGTGCGCTGGAGCAGCATCCCGAACCGCTTTTTGTTGTCCGTCCCGACGATCAGAACGGCACCTGGAAGGTCAATACGCTCCGCAAAAGCCGCGGCTCATTCAAAAGCAAAAAGGACCTGCCCGCAAGCTGGGCGGGCAAGCGCGACGGGGAATTGGCCCAAATCTCCGGCGTACCCGACGCGCTTTTCTGCCATAACAAGCTTTTCCTGGCAGTCGCTCAAAGCAAGGAAGGAGCGCTCGAGCTTGCAAAAAAAGCCTTAAAGCCCTAATGTTGTACAACTATGGCATTTATCGATGAACTCAAAATATACGCTGAAGCGGGCAAGGGCGGCAACGGCGTGGTCCGATGGCGGCACGAAAAAGCCAAGGAGTTTTCCGGCGCGGCCGGCGGCAACGGCGGCAAGGGCGGCGACGTCTATTTTCGCGGTGTCCGCGATATCGGCCTTTTGGCAAGCTATGCCCACAAGAAAGTGTTCAATGCCGGCAATGCGGCGGAAGGCGAAAACTGGTCAAGGCAAGGCAAGGATGGCGCGGACCTCATCATCGACATTCCTATCGGTTCGATCATCACCAATACCCGCACCGACAAGCAGTATCGGATAGACGAACCCGATCAGAAGGTGGAGGTTCTCAAGGGTGGTCGTGGCGGTCTTGGCAACGAGCATTTCAAAGCGTCCACGAACACATCGCCGACAGAATCCACGCCCGGCAAAGAAGGCGAGACCGGCGAGTTTCTCATCGAGCTCGAGCTTGTGGCCGACGCGGGCTTCGCAGGGCTTCCGAACGCGGGCAAATCCAGCCTCCTGAACGAGCTTACCAATGCCAAATCAAAAGTCGCTTCGTATCAGTTTACTACTTTGGAGCCGGCGCTCGGCAACATGGAAGGCTTTATTCTAGCCGACATTCCCGGCCTCATCGAAGGCGCTTCGGAAGGCAAGGGTCTGGGTCATAAATTCCTGCGCCACATCCGCCGCACCAAGCTTATTCTGCATTGCATTTCTTTCGAAAATGAAGACGCGATGGATGTCTACAAAACCATACGCAATGAGCTCGAAACATTCGATCCGGAACTTGCAAAAAAAGATGAAATCATCATTCTGACCAAGACCGACGTGGCGACAGAAAAAGAAATCAAAAAAAGGATCACCCAGTTCAAGAAACTTAAAAAACCGGTTTTTACGGTGACGATACTCGATGATGATTCAGTAAAAGAGCTGAAAGACAGCTTGATCAAATCGTTAAGAAAGAAAGAGCAGTAGCGTATGCGCAGAAGGCCGGAAATTATCGCAGAAGTAAAAACTCATTCGCCATTTGGTTGGACTTCTTCAAAAAGCTGGGATGAATTGTTTTTGATTGCTGACAGTGTTGGCGATATGATTTCGATCCACACCGATCCTCGCTGGCAC
>JARIGY010000015.1 GCA_029288535.1 Candidatus Tayloriibacteriota bacterium
ATGCAAGACACTCCTGCAATGAAAAACCCAAATCCTGCCGGCATCCGCCATATCGGATAATGACCATGGCGAGAAGGCAAAATGAAAAAAATACCAATAGCGATCACGATCAGCCCCTTGATGACGAGCCATGAATGTACTGACATCTCTAGATCCTCCAGGTTAATTGTTGGAAAAAGATACTACTGATAAATTACAATGGAGTCTATTTTTAGTCAATGAAGCGGGACACCACGGAGACCGTTAGGACTTAGTATAAAAATAAAACCGCACTCTCGGCCGAAGCCAAGAGTGCGGTATAGTGCGCTTTACCTCCGGAATTGAAAGAGATGGTGTTTATATGAGACGAGGCGGTCACGGGGAATCCCATGGATTCTCAGCGCTTTCTCAGTGGGTTCCACATCTTCCCAACAGTCCCCTGTCAGATTTCGACGAACCCAGGCTTGTGGCATATCACCTGGGATAACGGCATCCGGCGGGCAGCTGTATAGCAGAAAGAACTTGTTGGGATCGAGAGACATCTTCTTGACGGCATTCCACATAGCCATCAGCGCAGCCCCAGATGTTGGACCGCCCTCAAGCGCAATGTCATTCGACCAACTGTTGACTTCGAGCGAACTCAGGACAACTGGACCGAGTTCTACATACCAGATACGGGAGTCGTTCTGATTGTCGCGGTAAAAAGTGTCTCGGAATTTCAGACTTGTACGCCAGCTCACTTTCATAAGCTCCACCATGATCTGGTTGGCATTCATCACTCTGCCTCCTTTCCGACAAGATCCATAAGCTTGGTCGAGTCGACTGGCATATCGACCTTCTTCCCGTGAACCGGGCATTCTGTATTGATCGACAGCGGCTTACCGACACGGATCATTCCAAAACAAATCCGAACGTGCCGACAAATACATTTTGGGTCTGGTTTTCCCAAACCCAAGCATTGCGGACACGAAGTGAAATTGCCGGCATCCGAATACTTACTCCCGCATGCGGAGCATTGAAAAGTCGGCATATGAAAAACTCCTTCTGGCTTTCGCCGTTGAGGTTTACAATTCTGTTCTAAGGAGATAGTACATTAAATATTTTTGAGTGCAAGAATCCGGTTCGAACGCAGAAGCTTATTATTTTCTAACTTCATATTTCAAGACAACTCCCCCATTTGGAAGCGTTTGCGATTCGACAAGCTTAAGATTTTGTCTATTGAGTTCGTCGCCGAAAAGCTTTCTTCCTTTACCCAGGATAACCGGAGCAACGCACAAGCGGATTTCATCAAAGAGCCCAGCATTCATGAGCGACTGAGAAAGAATGGCGCTTCCAAACACATACATATCTTTGCCATCTTCATTTTTCAATGTCTGAATTCCGGATACCGCGTCTTTTACAATGATCGTATTATTCCAATCCGCTTTTTCTCGCGTTGTTGAACAGACCGCTTTTTTAATGCTATTCATAAGATCGGTAACTCCCCCTTCTTCCCCGGCACTCTGCCAATACTTAGCCATGCCTGTATAGGTATTCTCGCCGAAGACAAGCATGCCGGCAGTTCGCAGCTGCCCAAGAATCAGCGCTTCCAGCTCCGGTCCCCATACAAGTTCATGGAACGATAAATCCCATGGCCTTTCTCCCTCGAAACATCCGTCTAGCGTTATCACATTCCACATTATAAGTTTTCTCATACGGATTATTGTAACAAAAAACAGCTCATTGTCATGGCTGTTAGAACTTTTTACGGGCAATAAAAAACCACCGGCAGGGACACCGGTGGTTTAGAACTTTGATTCGCGCGCTCGATCAGTTACAGAACATGGCGAAGCAGTTGCAACATAACGAGACCAGGCCCCTCTGAACCAGGCTTCAGGATAACGACCTTGCCGTCTTGACGAATTCCGATGTCGCCCGCCGGAATGTCATGAAATTCAGTCCGGACGGAAGCCCAGAAAAGCCGGTCAACCGCATCGTACTGATTGTCGAGCACCGCGTAACGCCTGAGCAACGACTCATGCTCGCGTTTTTTATCCTGATCTTCAGGGTTTGCGCGCAGATCGACATGGATGTGCTCATGCTCATTGAGGAGCTTGAGCAGACGCTTGTGCCAGACCGCGCGCAAAATGTAGAGTTGCAAGAGATCGGCATCCAGCTTGCCAACGACGGTTTCGCCCTCGTCAACAGGGATGAGCGGCGGCATCTCAGAGGATGGAACTTTCGACGATTCATCCAACAACAGCTTCAAGAAACGGGTCATAACGTGCTCCAGAAAATGGACACATGATCTTTGAGGTCACGAACGCGACCTTCCGCATAGATATGTAACATATAATGATTTACATGTTAATAGATGCGAAAGGCTGTTAGAACTTTTTTACATGCAATAAAAAAGCGATACCAATGTATCGGTACCGCTTTTGATCAAACCAGAGAGCTTTTTTCCTTTAAATCTTGATGGATTCGGGGAAACCAGGCTTTATTCTTTCTGAGAAGAAACATGACAAAGCCAATAATCATAACCGCCGTTGCGTTGACCTCAATAGCAATCGGACTGCCAAAACGCTGCGCCAAGCTGCCGATCACAACATTTCCAAGACCCATGCAGCCAAAGAACATCAAACTGTTTATCCCCATGACACGGCCAAGGAACCGTTTGTCACTCACCTTCTGAATAGCTGCCTGATTCGTGGTCTGAGATACAGTCAGAGCGGTACCAGAAATGAAGAGAAAGACAAACGCCGCAATCAGGTTTCGACTCAAAGCAAATGCATAAAGCCCGAAACCGATAACGAAACACCCGAGGATGATGATCCACCGGAGATGCAACTTATTTTCCTTTTTTGACGTGGCGCTTACGAACACCGCTCCCGCCACCGCCCCCAACCCGAGACCGGAAGACAGAAGTCCCAACGTCTTAGGTCCGCCGTTGAAAATTTCACCTGCCATGGCCGGAAACAGCGAACGGTAACAGAATCCGCACATAAGAATCAATGATCCTGCAAATGTCAGAAGACAGATCGTCGGGTTAGTGAATGTATACCCAAACCCTTCCTTGAGCATTCTGAAAGGATGAGGATAGACAACGATCAAACGCTCCTTGAAATTCATGAGTAAGAGCGCGGTCAGGAGCGCCGGAAATGTCAATCCGTTAATCAAGAACGCTCCCGCAGTGCCAAATGCCGCAATGCAAAGACCGGCAGCCATCGGACCGACAAAAAGAGCTACCGTGACGAGCGTCGTATTGAGAGCCACTGCCGAATTCATGTTTTCATCGGTAGCAAGCTCTCGCACGAATGTCCGGCGAGCTGGAGCATCGACGGCATTAATGAGACCCAAAAGACACGCGAGGATGTTGACGAGAAGCAAAGTTGTGTGATGAGTATACACCGCTCCTGCCAAGACAAAAGCTTGGATCATGCCGAGAACGTTTGTCACGAACAACACTTTGCGCTTATCGAAGCGATCAATAATGATCCCTCCGAAAGGTGCCAGCAAAGCCGTTGCTCCCAAGTAGAGCCCGGCATTTACACCAAGCCAGAACTTGGAATTGGTCAGTTCTTTCACAAGCCAGCCCTGAGCCACGTTTTGCATCCATGTTCCTGCGAGAGAAATGACTTGACCGAAAAAGTAGAGGCAGAAATTCCTTTCTTCAAAAGCAGGCAGCAGGCCGATCAGTTTCGAACGCAAGAGAGACACATGAGAACCTTTCATCGCAACGCTCCCTCAAAAAATGTGGATGTGAATGTACTTTGATAACTGAAAAGTATTATGTATTAAAATCGATATTTAGTCAATATTGGCGGGCCACCGTTGAGGCTGTTAGAACCTATTATAAATTTCAAATCACCTGTCATGATGCGTTCCACCATAAATAATATCTATCTGTCCAATAAAAAATTTGTTAATATACAATCACAATTATGGGAGAAAATTCAGAACTTCATAAAGGATTTGAAAAAATAATGCGTGTATCAAAAAAAGGTACGCAGTATTGGGAAGCACGAGAATTAATGCCGCTCTTGGGCTATAAAACTTGGGAGAGTTTTGAAAATGTAGTAAATAAAGCAAAAAAGGCTTGTGAAAATAGTGGGAATGCTATTTACGATCACTTTCGTGACGTCACGAAGGTGATCACCGCAGGTAAAGGAGCCAGTCATTCGATTAGCGATATTCTATTGGATAGATATGCAGCTTACCTGGTTGCGCAAAACGGCTCAAGTAACAAAGAAGAAATCGCTGCTGCACAAACTTATTTTGCTCTTCAGACTAGAAAGCAAGAAGTGCTGGAGCAAAGACTGAACGAGGATAAGCGATTGGAGGAAAGAAATAGACTTACCGGTGTTGAAAATACAATCCGTTCGACTGTTTATCAGCGTGGAGTAACTCAACCTGTCGAATTTGCCGCTTTTAAGGACGCACACATAAAAGCACTCTATAATGGAAAAACAACTAAGGAATTAAAGAAATATCGAAAGATACCCGACAGTAGAGCCTTAGCTGATTTTGACACAGTTATTGAACTTGCTGCTAAGTCACTCTCCTTAGCTATGACCGATAAAAATATAAATGTCAAAAATCTTCAAGGACGCTATTATCTTGAAAAAGAAGTAATAGAAAACACAATAGCAACTAGGAAAGCGCTACTTCAGAGAGGAATAACGCCTGAAAAATTAAAGGCGGAAGAAGATATAAAGAAAATTGAAAAAAGGAGAAAGGATGAAGCAAAGAAACTTAATGCTGGAAAAGAAAAACTCGAATAAGTAAAAACAATATAAATTTTAAATAACAAGAAAAACAGCCTTTGCTTAAGGCTGTTTTTCTTGGCGGGAGTGGTTTGATGCGTTTAGAATTGTTGATTGGAAGGAAGTAAAGTAAGATTTAATTGGAATGAGCTTTGTATAAAAAATCCACAACCTTTTGAGCTGTGGACCTTGTCGTCGGTTTTGGTAGAGCGTTCCATTTTCAGAAACGGTTGATGCATCCGACTTCAGCACCAACGATTTGCTGGGAAAGGGCTGACCAGTCTTGACCCCGACGGATGCGTGCCTCGTCCAGAAGTTTGCCTTCGTTCGCCTTATCAATGGCGTTGAAGACATCATCCACTTCGGTTGTAGGCAGAGCGTCCTTCAGAAACTCTTCGGCTGTTACATACTGTGGCGTTGTACTCACAACTCTTCTCCTTTCGGCTTGAGAACTCGGCTGAGCTCTATAATAACGGACATATAAATAAAGTAAAACTTTAAAAGTTCTGAAGTTCATTTAGAACTTTTTACGAGCAATAAAAAATGTCCCAATGATTTCTCACCAGGACATTAGTCTCTTCACACCAAGGACCGCACTCATAGGTAGTCACAGAGTTCATTGTTACTGTTCGCCAACCTCGACAATGAGTTGATACTCACCGCCGCCGCCACAACCAAAGGATGGTTGTTTCGTAAAAAGCTTCGTGACATTCAACCTGACTTCTTTTCCCATCGCCACGGTCAAAGTGATGTGTCCCTCGAACGGCGCCACACGACGATCGTTTGGCGCGATGTCTGCCTGTTCTTCGAGCAGCATCCGGATTTTCTTCACGAGATCTCGATCATACAACTTCTGAGGGAAAGCATCCCTGCTCGTGTACACCGTCACAGCCTTCTGTTCATCATTGACGAGATAGTCGCTCAGGATGACGACCTTCTCCGCACGACCCAAAGCCAACATCCAAAGATACCTCGACACAAGAACATTGACGAAACTTTGAACACTCGCTGCAGGCTCAAGCAAGGCCGCTTCCAAAAAAGTGCCGCTGTCTGTCATTGAATTGTCCATAGAAACCTCCGTAAGTAAAATTTGTCTGAAATTAGAATACAATATTGATCAAGAAAGTCAATGAGAAATACTTGGAAAAGTCCAGCGGTTCGAATCTCACTTCGAGTGAAGTTAAAGATGTTTTCAGCCTAGTGAGGAGAAATAGGGTCAGGAGCTATTTAAAATGTCTGTTCAGAAAAGCCCTGCCTGAACCTGACTTTAAATATTTCTCAAAATTGAAAGCCGTATATTTATCTTTGAATGCAAAATAAGAAATGAGTTCCAAAGGCAATCGATTTTTCGTGGCATCCACTTGTCCTAAAGTATGCCTATTTATTCTATCTTTCAAATCGTTAGTACAACCAATATAAAAACCGTCTTTGCATTTTAAATTATATACATAAAACATCTGCTTGTTATAGCAGATGTATATGAAATCTTTTTAAAGACATATCCTATCAACAGGCGACCGAAACCCGCTTTCGCTCGTTTCGGCGGACTGCGTCTCGCCGAAGCCGAGCTTCAGCGAGGCGAAGGCGGAGGAGGTGAGATTCGAACTCACGGTCCCTTGCGAGACTCTTGTTTTCAAGACAAGTGCGATAGACCACTCTGCCACTCCTCCATTGATATGCCAGTGGCAGTTATAGTATCAGAAATGCGGGGTTTTGCAATTATGAGCGCAGCGCCTTATAGAGTTCGCCGCCGTAGACGACCATGAGTTTTATATCCATCGTCGCCAGAGTGAGGAACTCCGGGCTGGAAACATCGGCTTCATTTTCGTCCCCTTCCCTTACCGTCAGCGCTTTCGGCCCGCCGATCATCTTCAGGACCGAGAAGGAATTGCCGTAATTGTTTTTCGGAATGCCGGCCACGAGCAGAGCGGGCTCCAGGCTTTTGCGGGTCAGGAGCTGCTCGCAATATTTGAGAAGCGAAAGGCAGCCGGGGTCGTGGCGGACAATGTAGGTATTTTTGGATTCGATGCCGTGCACGAGCTGGACTTCCATTACCGCTTCGGACGTATTTTTCTTCACGCTTTCAGGTAAGCTTCCCAACGAAACGCTGAAGCCGAGCTCGACCAATTTCTTTTCGAGCCAGAAAAGCCACTTCGATTCGTCGCGGTCGTGCCAATTGTGCCGGATGAGGAGCGTGCGTTCCATGATCGTTGCAGTATATGCCAAAGACAGATTCATGCAACATATGGTAAACTTATCGCATATGGAGCAAGCTCATTCTGGCCGCAAATACAAGCACCTTCCCGACGAAGACGAGGTCGTCTCGGAAAAATGGGAGACGCCGGAGTATTATTATTCTCCGAAATCAAAAGACTGGTATTGGGGCCTTGCGATAATCGCCGTCACGATCGCGATCGTCAGCTTCCTGACCGGAGACGCACTGTTCGGAGTCTTCACCCTCATCGCCGCGTTTACTCTGGCACTGTTCGCCCATCAGCCGCCGCGCGTTGTCGCTGTCGAACTGAGCGCCCGCGGTGTCGCTCTCGGAAAAACATTTTATCCGTATACCGAGCTGGAGTCCTACTGGGTCGACATCGAGGAAAATCCGAATCATCCAAAAATCCTTTTCAAATCCAAGCGGCTGCTCATGCCATATATCGCCATTCCTCTCGGCAATATGCACCCAGACGACGTTGCCGACTACCTTATCCATTTCCTGCCGGAAGTCCACCACAAGGAGCCGCTCCTGATGCGCCTTCTGGAAGATTTTGGTTTTTAGGAAAATGTGGTAGTGTGGATGCTCGTCCTTGTCGTTCAATGGATAGGACACTCCCCTGCGAAGGGAGAAATGCAGGTTCGATTCCTGCCAAGGGCACCAAGAAAAGGGAAAATAGCACAAACAAAAACCGCCCTTCGATTGAACTCGGGGCGGTTTTTGTTTGTTGTTATCTCTGAAAGTTTATTTCGCTTCTGAAGTTTTCTTGATGAGCTTTGAGAGGCGGGACTTCTTGCGGGATGCGGCGTTCTTTTTGATAAGGTTGGTCTTGGCCGCCTTGTCGATAGCCTGGTAGGCCTGCGAGAGGAGCTTGACCGCTTCGACGGTGTTCTTGTCGGAAACGAATTTCTTCAACTTCTTCACGGTGGAAGAGAGCGTATCCTTGCGGCGCTGGTTGAAGACGCGCTTCTTCTTGGATACCCTGAGGGCTTTTTTAGCTGATGATGTGATAGGCATATGCGGAGATAGTACAGTACTTATAGGAAAAAGGCAAGGATTTGCTCCTTCTCCCGTGAGGAGAGGGTTGGGGTGAGGTCGATATGTTATAGTATCCACATGATTTCCCAGCTTTTCGGCACCATAATCCACAAAGACGAGCGGTATATGGTCCTCGACGTGAACGGCGTGGGCTACAAAGTCTTCGCCTCGGGCGACACCATAGACAAATCCCCTGTCACCGAGCCGATCCGGATCTGGACCCACATGGTAGTGCGCGAAGACGCATTGGACCTGTACGGCTTCCCTTCCAAAGAGGATATCGAGTTTTTTGAGATGCTCATCGGCATTTCGGGCATCGGCCCGAAGAGTGCGCTTTCTATTTTAAATCTAGCTACTATCCCAACCCTCAAAAAAGCCATCGCGACTGCCGACTCCGGCTACCTGACCAAAGTCTCCGGCATCGGCAAAAAGAATGCCGAGAAGATAGTGCTCGAACTCAAAGACAAGCTTGTTTTCACAACCGAAGAAGACGGCAGCGCTTCACGATCCTACGAAGGCGACAGTTTGGAAGCGCTCAAAGCCCTCGGCTACAACGAACGCGAAGCCCGCGACGCTCTCAAAAAAGTCCCAAAAGAAATCACCGATACAAGCGAATGCGTGAAGCAGGCGCTGAAGATCTTGTCGAAAAATTAAGACCATATGGATACCATCCTTCGCACCATCAAGAAAATCATTCCGAAAAAGCTTTTCATGAGCCTTCAGCCTGCGTATCACTATACTGCGGCATATGTGAGCGCGATCTATTATCGCCACCCTTCCCGCTCTATTAATGTGATATTTATCACTGGAACCAAAGGCAAATCTTCCACAACCGAAATCCTGAACGCGATCCTCGAAGGCGCAGGCAAAAAAACAGCAGTTGCAGGCACTATCCGCTTCAAAGTCGGCGATGTTTCAAGGCCCAACAAATATAAGATGAGCGTACCGGGCCGCGGCTTTGTCCAGAAGTTTCTGCGCCAGGCAGTCGACGCCGGCTGCGAGTACGCAATTCTCGAGATGACATCCGAAGCGGCACGGCAGCACCGCCATCGGTTCATCGATGTGAACGCGCTCATCTTTTTGAACATCTCTCCCGAACACATCGAGTCGCACGGCGGATACGACAAATATCTGGCTGCCAAACTTTTGCTGGTCCATGCCCTCGAAAAATCTCCGAAGCGGCCGCGAATCCTTGTCGTCAATACCGACGACTTGGAGCACAGCAAATTTTATGCAGGTACTGCCGAAGAAAAATACGGCTTCTCGCTCAAAAGCGCAGAGCCTTATATGCTCGACCATTTCGGTTTGTACATGACGTACCAAGGGCACAGTCTGCGTTCCCACCTGCAGGGCACGTTCAATATTTCAAATATTCTGGCGGCGCTTACCTATGCTTCAAGCCAGGGCATCACTCCGGCCCAGGCCCAGGCCGGCCTGAAAAAACTTACGCAGATTTCCGGCCGGGTGCAGAAAATCACCTTGCCGGAAGAAAACATTCTTGCCAGAAAGCAGGACTTCAATGTCATCGTCGATTACGCC
>JARIGY010000062.1 GCA_029288535.1 Candidatus Tayloriibacteriota bacterium
GATCAGGAGCCCGTATCCTTCTTGGAATTCGGCGCTCCAGATCTTGAGGACGGACATCGTCTTGTCGCCAAGCATGATGCCGCGAATGCCGATCTTGCCGCCAAGCGGCTCAAGCAATTCCGTGAGGACATTGCTCGGACCGCCGGCGCCTTGATCGTGAATGCTCGAGATGGGATTGCTGTCTCCCATTTCAACGCAGGCCCGAATGACCCGGTTCGCACGATTCTCCATCTCCGCGTTGCCGCGTTGAACGGAGTTGAAATCGAGCGACTCGGTGTTCTGGCCTTGCATCATGCTTGAGGCTGAGCCTCCGCCGACCCCGATTGGGTAAGCTGGGCCGCCGATGCGCACGATGAGCATTCCAACTTCAGGCGACTCCTTGGCGATGTGTCCGTCAAACAAATGACCGACGCCACCGCTGTATAGGATCGGCTTACGCGGCTCGCGCCACTCATTGCCGACTGTCTGACCGAAGGTTCTGGTGAAGCCGAGCGTTAAGGGTTCGCCAAACTGATTGCCATAGCTCGATACGCCGTTGCTGCCCTCGATGAGAATCGAGAGCGGCGAAGCATACTTCGAAGGCTTGTCTCCGCCGATGATCTCTCCCGGGATTTGATACCCAGGAATGAAAAGGTTTCCGACAAAGTAACCGGCGACGCCGATGCCGACGATGCCTCCGCGTCCGACTGCTGAGTTGTCGCGTATCCGTCCGCCTGCGCCTGTTTGGGCGCCGGGGAAGGGCGCAACGAATGTCGGATGGTTGTGCGTCTCTGCGGTACAGGTGATGTGAACCACCTTCTCGAGAATTCGCATTTCCGAAGGCTTGCCCGGAGTGGTTGGCAGGATCAGGCGCGTGCCAAACCCTTTGATCACGCCGGCGTTGTCTTTGAAGGCAGCGAGACTCGAGCTTAACTGCCCGAGATTTTTGAGTGGTCGCTGAACGATCTCAAATAGAGTCTCTTGCATTGGCGTTCCATCGATGACGATCTGGCCTTTGAAGTACCAGTGCCGGCTGTGCTCGCTGTTCGCGTTGCCCAACTGGAACAATTCGACATCGGTCGGATTCCTGCGAAGGACTTCCGCAAAGAGATGCTGATAGTACTCGAGGTCCCGGGCATCCATGCCAAGGCCAAGCCCGCTGTTCATCTCTTCGAGCGCAATTTTTCCGCGACCCAGAAGATCAATCACTCGGACATCTTCCGGCACGATGCCGGTGTCAAAGCTTTCGATCCCATTCGGGTAGTGCTGCTCGGTCATCCGATCAAGACGGGTCTTGAGGATGTCGGCCGACTGGCTGTTGCCGGCAGCGTAGCGGTGAGTGCGTTCAATCCGCGTGATCTGCCAAAGCCCCATGGCCTGGCAGATTGAGATGGCATTCGACGAGAACGGAGTCTCAATCGAAAGCCGAGGTCCGATCTCGACAACGTTCTCCGTTGCGAGGTGTGGTTCGAATCCGGTGTTGCCGGGCTCGAACGTTTCTGCGATGAGCCACTGGAGCTGCTTGAGCTCCGGCTCAGAAAGTTGTCCCGTGGTCTCAATGTAGAAACCAAGGTTCAGACTACGATTGACGCTGCGGTACATGCGATAGACCATTGCTCTCTCCTGTAAATGTTGTTAAACGTTTGTGATTTACAAAAAACGCACCTACACAGGTGCTTCTGGCTGTAATACTACTCATAAAAAGTTTAAAGGCAAGCAATAAAAAACCGCCTTCGTTTGGTAACGGGGCGGTGGTTGGGATTGGCGGCATCCTTAGAGCAGGAATCTCATTTCGATGCCATCTTCCCCCGGAGTGTGCATCACGTTCTTCTTGGAACCGGATTCGGTTTTTCCAATGAACCTGTCGAATGCGTTCTCGACAGCCGGTGAACAGCGCCCCCACATCCATTGCTCCACGGAAACATTGCCTGAATTGCAGGTTATTCTCAGCTGGGCAATCTTATAGCAGCCCGGTTTGAGTTCCCGGCTTTCGTACCCTGTGTGGGTCAGAAGGTCGAAAAACAAATACTGCTTGTGCGAGATGCTTTCCTGGCGGCAAATTGCCCGGATGATGTCTTCCGCCGCATTGATCGTAGAAGTTCGAACTCCTGTCCGGATTCCGCTAAAAACAATTTTGCGGCCATCGACGCCGTACACCACTTCGTGGTTTGCATTCACCATAGGTGGCATCGACGCAACTTCGTACATAACTTTCCTGAGGGTAGGGAACATAGGCTCCTTTCAAAAGAACTGATTGCATTATGCATTAGATATAATATATGTCAAGAATCATATAATTAAAAGCAAGGCTATAAATAATGCTTCGGACTGTCTGGTTTGACTCAGGCAAGTATTTATAGTAAATATTACATAGGAATAAGCATGTGCTTAATCGTTCGAAAAAACAATGAAAACTCCCAGAAAGGAGACTTCATGACAGAAACTTATCGTACAGGCGACCCGAGCGGTAATCGTGTGGCAGAGGTCATTACATCAGCAGCGAGCAGGCGTGATGCTCGCAATCTGCCCGATCCTAAAACGAAGGACAATCAGGTAGAGAAGCTTGGCTCTGAACGCCTTACTTTGGTCAAGGACATTCGCGACTGTCAAACCCGGCTTTCCGAACTGAACGGAATGGTCGCGGGAAAGCATTTGCGTCAGCGTGAATACAACAACATTGTCGAGGAACAGAACGAACTCAAAAGGAGGATTAGCAATGCAACCAATCGACTCGCAGAAGTGAAGAGAAGTTTGAGAGAGATTAGCGGAACAGATCCAAGCTATCTGGAGGCCTGGGGTCGTATGATGACCGAGCAGCAGAAGACCAACCAGTTACTCGAAAGCATTCTCGAACTCCTGCGGGAACGCGAGAAGAAGTAAGTGCTCATGCAATCCAACGCATAAAAATGGAAACCTGCACTTGAAAGAGTGTAGGTTTTTTAATACATTGAAAAAATAGAAGAATTAAAAAGTTCCTAATTTCGAGCGAACATAGTCCTATACCTGCCAGCACTACTTTACATATATTAAAAATATGTTATTTTGATATTGGAACCGAAACCTTTACCGGAGGCACTATGCCACTCACGATTGAAGACGCCATCGCTTTCGCGGCCCAGAAACACAAAGGCCAGAAGGACAAGATCGGCGCAGCATACATCTATCATCCTCTCAATGTCATGCGTCGGCTCGAAACCGACGAAGAGCGGATTGTCGGAGTTCTGCACGATGTTGTCGAGGACTGCGGGGTTACTCTTGCTGACCTGCGCGGCATGGGCTACAGCGACACTGTTGTCGACGCCCTCGATTTCCTTACCAAGCGGCCCGAGGAGGAGGACGATTACTCCGCCTTTATCGAGCGGGTCCGGCAAGGCCCCGTCCTCGCTATCAAGGTAAAGCTCGCCGACCTTGCCGACAACATGGATCCTGCACGTCGGACAGAGTACACGGAGAAAACCCGCAAGCGGCAGGCCAAGTATCAGCGTGCAGTCATCGTCCTAAAGGCAGCTTTGACTACAAAACAGCAAGCGGTATGAAACCTTGACCGCCTCGACATTATAATGTCGAGGCGGTTTTTATTTAATCGGAGAAATTCCAAGAAGTGAGGTTAGATGCTCTTATATTCAACATAGTTTAATGTATATGCTAGACCTCAACATTTTTATAAAAAGAAAAAAGTCTGGTATATTTAAAG
>JARIGY010000041.1 GCA_029288535.1 Candidatus Tayloriibacteriota bacterium
ACTCATCCCCATCGGCGCCGCGTTCATCGTCAGCATCGCGCTCATCCCGCTTTTCGTGTCGCGCTACCTCATCCTCACCGTCCCTTCGCTCTATCTTTTCATCGGCTGGATATTTTCCACCTATCCGAAAACGCTGCGCAGAGTCCTCACGATCCTTCTCATTTTCAGCATGCTGGCCGGCCTCGCAGTCGAAGCGTACAGCCCGTCGGCGCCGGTCAAGGAAGATTATCGCGCCGCGACGGCGTATCTCAACGCCAACACGGAGGCTCAGGACATCATTATCGTGTCGGCGCCGTTTACCGTGTACCCTATCGAATACTATTATCAAGGCCCGGCCGAGATCGCCACCCTGCCCATCTGGAACCGGTTCATCGTCGGCCCGATCCCCGCCTTCAACGAAGCGACATTGCCACAGCAAGTCGCCACCCTGAAAGACAGCCACCAAAAAGCCTATCTGGTTTTAAGCTACGACCAGGGCTACCAGGAAAAAATCCGCATCTATATGGACACGCATCTCGAGCGCCTCTACCACCAAACCTTCTCGCCCGGCCTTGATGTGTATGTGTATAAATTGAGATACGACCCGCAGGTGCTTCATTAAAGCATTTTATTCAAGTGCACCAGGATATTATGCTTAAATTATTTTACTGTACTCCATATGCTTTTGCTTCAGCCTGAATTGCTTTTATTTGCTCTGACGCGCTGACCGGTGTGGCAACGGACGGGTCAGATGCTGTAATAGTTTTAGCCAATGATCCTATCTGAATTGTACCAACTTCAACAGATGACACGACAAGAAAATTTCTGGCACTGAGGGGAATTATGACATCATCTCCGAAGCGAGCGTTGCCTCTTAAAAGATGCAATCCTCCAATCGTGTTAGTAGAGACGTTTGCCACATTTGTCGAAATAGAACCTTCGAAAAGATGATTTTGCGTCATCCAGGCATGAGTAGAAGGATCGAAATAGTGTGTAAGAGCTTTCCCACATCCATCTGCCGGGCCGCAATCAGAATTATCCGTAATACTAAGGTCAGATGATGTAAATTCTTGAATCGCTATACTATTATTAGGATCATTTGCAGGACCAACGACTACAGTCTTAACAACAGTCCCTCCGCTAAGAACAATATATTGCTGCGATGGTGCCGGTTTCGTCACCCAACCACTTGGATACCAGAATGAAAAGCCGAAATCCGAATCGGTATATTGACTCATGCCGGATACGGAGATTTTCGGCGTCGGTATAGAAGCCATCTCTTTTTTTGGTTGAGATTTTACATACGTTGAACCATTCCATTGATAAATGACAGTCTCATAACCTGGTCCACTTTTATATGTTGATATGATTTGCTTCTTGATTGGATCAATGCTACTTAACGTGATTCCTGTTAGAATTGCATTTTTTTCAAAACTATTTGTCGTTGGATTAAATAGATAGAAGTCATAGAAGGAATTGACTCCTGCATAACCTATCCCAGTCAGTACACCGACATCCTTATACCCATCAAAGTTAACGTCGGCGTCAGTGATAAAAGGTTTTACATCTGGCGCAACAGTGAGAACTGCGACAGCTTCACTATTCAAAACAAACTTAGCAACTGATTCATTATTTCTTAGTACCTGAAGCGTATCATTCGAAATTGAAAAAACAATATTTGATTTAACTGATGAAGAGGTCTGAGCATTAGTATCTGATAGCAAGTTTACTGACTTATTCTTTGTATAAATGTAAACACCACCTCCAATCACCAGCGCTGCGATAATGATTATAAGTAGCGGAACCAAAAATCCTTTCTGTGAGTTTTTCATATGCTACAATAGTAGCATGGAACCAAACCTCGCCCAAAAGCTTGCGGAACTTGAGCAGAAGATCAATAGCATTTACGTATCAGTCGAAAAAACGAGAAAGTATTTTCTGTGGACGATGATCCTCACCGTCGCGCTTTTTGTCCTGCCGCTTATCGGACTTGCATTCGCGATCCCCTCTTTCCTTCACAACTACGTCGGCCAGATCCAAACGCTCAGCCAATAAAACCCTTTATTTTTATTTAATGCTGCACACTGATGCTCGTTGATTTGGCCGAAATAGCATTGCCCGACAGATCTTTTGAAACGAAATTTATCGTATACGGACCATTCCCCTTCCAATTCCAACCCGAGACATCGACAAGCGCTTCCTTGTGCGGATAATCGGCCGCGCTATTCTGCATTTCATTCAAAACATCGCCATCGACTTGCCAATACATTTTGTACTGCGCGACATCGAGTCCGTCTACATTCGCTTTGAACGGCTGGATGCCCTGCACGGAAGCATTGTTCGCCGGCCACCAAATATTCGTAGAGTATGTATTTGAAACGGGTCCGGTAACGGGGTTCGTGGTCGTGCCCGGGCTTCCGGTATCGTCTTCCACATTCATACTGAGCACGCTATTCCAATAATAATTCTTGGTCCAATCCTGATTGAAAACCCCGACCGTGAGCGCGTAGTTGCCGGTGGCCGACGGTGTCCAGACCGTGCTGTAATTTTTCGTTTCATTTTGAGCGAACGACTCGCCAGGGAAAAATTTCTGGAACACCTGGGTATTTGAAGAATCATACACTTCGACGTCGACGAGCGCGTCGGAAGCCGTGCCGTTGATACTGACCGACGGCTGAAGCGTCACCGGCTTGTGTATTATTTTCTTGCTCGGAGCCGCCCCGCCTGTCGCTGAAAATGTGCCGTTGACGCCGGCAGTGCCAGGGTTGGTATTTGTATTTGCACCGAACCAGGTCTTTACGACATCCTGGGCCGGCTTATTCTGAACGGTGTAATCGATATTTCCGGATCCGCCGGCATTGGGATCGGAACTCCAATCCCACAATTGAACGCCTGCCATGAACGGCTGGCCGTTCCAATAATCAAACAGCGCTGTGTAGTCGTTGGACTGCTCGGTCGGATCGTAACCGCCGCCCATTGAAGAATTCCACGGCAAGGTATGCGCGTTGGTCACGCTGCGATAGCCGATCTCAGTGAACAGAACCCGCTTGCCGAACTTGGTTGCCAGCGGCTTGATCTCGTTCATATTGTATCCGTCCCACGCGCTCTTGAGCGAATTGACGTCGCCCGACGTGTTGAGATCGAAATACGCCGAGATGCCGATATAGTCGAGGCTGCCCCAGAAGCCGATGTGGGCTTTCTCATCCGCAAAATCGCCGGAACCCCAGTTGGCGCTGTACGTCAGAAGTCCGGAGTAGCGGCTGCGGACACCGGCGATAAGGGCCTGCCATCGCGCAGTATTGTCGGGATTTGAAGTATACGTCGACATGCTGATGAGCTCGGAACCGACACTCATTTCTTCCGCACCGGTCTGCTTGCCGATATCGGCCAAATGGTCGAGCATGGCGCCGTAATTTTTAAACCATGTATCGCGATCGCCAGGGTTGATGTTTGCCCGCCAATCTCCGCCGTAAGTATCGAGATGCGGCTTAAGCATGACCTGCATGCCTTGGCTGTGGATATATTTTACGGCAGCAATAAGAGAAGCGTCGCTCGGCGTATTCCAGCCGCCCTGGATATCGGTCGAGCCCGCATTCGACTGATAATATGGAATGATGAGCGAGATATAGTTTGCACCGGCGGCTTTGGCATTCACGACCGATTGATCGAATGTCGCGCTGCCGAAGTCCTGGGCGCTGCGCTGCTGGATACTGAAGCCTTTCTGCCAACTTGAAATCGCCGCGCTGGCCTGCTGCGGCAAGAGCGGCAGGAGGTTGAAAGCCAGACCCACGCTGAACACGGACGCGACAATACGGGATAATACTTTTTTCATAAGATGGATATGTATGATTATTCTTATCAGTGAGGACGTAACGCGCAATATGAATCTTACAAAAAACCGCCTGGAGTAGGCGGTTTTTTGTTTCTTTTAAATTGCCGAGCGCTGTGCTAAGCCAAGCGCGTAGTCTGGCCACCAGGTGCCGGCGCTTGGTCCGCCGTTGCAGCTGCCGTCCGATTCGCCGGGGTTTTTAAGCCAGAGGAACGCGTCGACGATCGGGTTTCCGGTACTTGTCGTATCGCGGATTCCGAGCGCCCTGCCGGGAGGGTTGCACCACTGATTGTCCGAGGTTGCGCCAAGGCCATTGCGGGAGGTGTCGATCACGAAGTGCTTGCCTCCGACTTTCTGCGAAAGCTGCGTGCCATAACTTATATTGTCTGCGGTCGAATAGAAGTTGGAAACGTTCAGAGCGAAGCCGTTTGCTTTGGCGATTCCCGCCTGATTCAAACGGCCGGCCATGTCGTCGGCACTGACCCAGCTTGGATGTCCGGCATCGAGGTATACGATCGCGCCGGCGCTTTTAAGAGTCGATA
>JARIGY010000042.1 GCA_029288535.1 Candidatus Tayloriibacteriota bacterium
GTCTTTTGTAGCCTGGCGCTGCGCGTCGTTGAAATATGCCGGCACGGTGATGACCGCTTCCGTCACTTTTTCTCCGAGGCGGGATTCGGCATCAGCCTTAAGCTTCTGGAGAATCATCGCGGAAAGCTCCTCTGGGCGGAGCCATTTGTCCGCAAGTTTTATTTCGATGCCGCCGTTGTCAGCCTTGCGCATTTCGAACGGAACAGACGCCTTGTCTTTCTGCACGGCCGGCTCGTCATAGTTGTGGCCGATGAAGCGCTTGATCTGGAAGATAGTGTTTTTCGGATTGGTGACAGCCTGGCGCTTTGCGAGAAGTCCGACGAGACGGTCGCCGGTTTTTGACTGGCCGACGATCGACGGAGTGGTGCGGGCGCCTTCCGCGTTTTCAAGGATAACGGGCTCTCCGCCTTGCATCACCGCAACCGCGGAGTTGGTCGTACCTAAGTCGATACCTATAATTTTACTCATATTTTTGTGTAGTTATTTTTTAATTTTAAGCAGTAATTTGGCTTAGTAATTAAAAAGTAGGAGGTCGTGCAGCTAAGCCGATAACCACATCCGAATTTGAATATCCAAAAATAGAAGAAACGTACGGGGAAGCTGTCGGGATTTCGATAACCGCATCCAGGCCAACAGGCGCAGGCAAAGCAAGCACGGCATTGGTCTTTTTTGCCTCTATAAGCGCTTTAGACTGCTTTAAAATGACTTTGACTATCTTGGGTGCGGATATGACAACAGTCTCGTCTCCGCGCGTTTCTGTGAGGAATGCCACGACAAGCCAGGCTGTCGGACGTTCGACAGTGACAAGTTTTACTTTGCGCTGTGGATTAAGCTTCAGCATTTTTAAATTCCCCTATCTTCACGCTCGCCGGTCTTATTACTTTTCCATTCAACAGATACCCTTTCTGGACGACGTTTACGACGGTGTGATCTTGCGATTGGTCGGCAACAGGAACAGTTTCAATTGCATGATGGCGCAACGCATCGAACTTTTCGCCGATCGGGTCGAATTCGGTAAAGCCGTTCTGCTCGAGTACGCCCTTGAGCTGAGAATAAATATACTCGACTCCCATGCGCCAATTCTTGTCGACTTTTTCCCAGGCTTCCTTATTATTAAATGCCATCGTAAAGCTATCGAGCACGGGAGTGATCTGCATCAGGATATCTTCAGTCGCAAATTTGGCCATTTCGCGGCGCGACTCGTCTTCGCGTTTTCGCGCATTGACGAAGTCGGCTTTGGCGCGCTGCCAGCCATTCATGTATTCCTGTTTCTCGGCAATTGCTTTTTTAAGCTTTTCGCGCAGATCTTTTACCGCATCTTTTGTCGTGCCTGTGTTGCCTTCTCCGTCTTCCGGCACGAATTCTTCGGCTTCATCGCCGTCCATTTCTTTTGCCTCGTCGCTGTGTTCGAGCTCTACGTCTTCCGACTGGGGGTCGTTCTGATTTTTATCGTCGTGCATGAGTAAAAGTATAAACGATTTTGGATTCAAATCAAGCCTTCGCTTCCGTATTTACTGCCGCCCTTGCAAAGAATAAAGGATTTTATACCCTGTTATAAAAAGTTTTAACCGAGTTCTTTTACCAAGAAGGAAGGAGTCGACTGATGAACGAAACTGCTGAGGCTCAACCCGACACCGAAAGTCTGCCGAAGCTGACGGAGGAGCAGAAACGCGAGATCGCCCGGGCATATCTTTCAGGTCTTCGCCAGGATGTGCTTAACATCGAGCTTGCTCACTTTCTTCCGGGTTTTCTCGTGATCCTTTATCCCCTGCCTCCCAAATAGGCAGGGGAATTTTTAATTGACATTTATTAAATTTATTGTTACTGTGTTAGAAGTCTTGAACCACCACCTCTAACAAGGAGAAGTTCTGTGTCCTCACAAAAACGTGCTTTGCAAAAAAAGCGTGACCAGAAAGCAAAAGCTCTGAAAAGGCTCACAGCAACCGGTCTCAGCGTAAGGAGAGCTAAGGCGATGGTGAAAGTGGCAGGCCCCGCCCTTGCAGTGAAAGCTGTGGCTTGGATGAACCGCGCACGTAAAGCGATTCGGGCAGAAGTGTGGAAAGCTGGTCGCAAAACCGCTGTGCATTCGTTTGTCGAGATTAGCTTGCTGCTATTCATCGATCAAGCAATGGGAGTGGCTAACGATCAGGCTTGGATGCAGAAGCTTTACCAATCAGAGGGAGTTCCTCCGTTACCGACCAAAGACGGTCATGATCTTTACAAAATGTTGCGCGCAGCTGAAATCGCTCTCAGCTGAACACTCACGCTAAAAACCGTCGGATTTTTGATCCGACGGTTTTTTTGTTGCATTAAATTTTTAGCGCTTACTCCACTGTGGAGCTTTGCGGGCTTTTTTGAGGCCGAATTTGCGGCGCTCTTTTGCTCGTGGGTCTCGCTTGAGGAAGCCTTCCTTCTTAAGCGTGCCACGGAGCTCTTTGTCCACTTCGAGAAGCGCTCGGGAGATGCCGAGTCGCATCGCCACAGACTGTGAGCTGATGCCGCCACCGCTGACGTGCGCGGTGATCTTGTACTTGCCCGGCACTTTTGCCTTGGCAAACGGTTCACCGACGACGCGCTGGAGTTCCGCTGTCGGGAAATAATCTGTAAACTCGCGATCATTGATCGTGTAGCTCATTTTTGCAGCTTCGAAAAGGCGGACGCGGGCGACTGATGTCTTGCGGCGACCGACTGCCTCTATGTATTTGTTTGATGCTTCTGACATAAAAATTATTCTGAAATCTTAAGGTTCTTGATCATTTTGGATCGAAGCTTGTTGGTAGGAAGCATGCCGTATACTGCCCGATGGAAAAGCTCGGTGCGTCCTTTCTTTTCGATGACGTGAGCAACTGTCTGGGGCTTGAGTCCTCCGGGGTGGCCGGAATAATTGCTTTTCAGCGAACTTGCCATGCGGGCAAGCGAGATCTCGGCTTTTCCGGCATTGATGATTTCAACCTGGACGTTGGGTACGATATTGCGGGCGTATTCGGGTGAATTCTTTCCAATCAGAATCTTGGCCGCTTCGCTTGCGACCCGTCCGACTTTTTTATTTGATGCGTCTAATGTAAATTTCTGCATGATGGTATTTATACGAATTCGATTTGAGACATAGCCGAACCGTCGCTCACGCGGCGAGGAAGCTTGGTAATGCGGGTGTATCCGCCATTTCGCTCTTTAAACTTCGGTCCGAATGTTTCGACAAGCTTCTTTGCCCCGTCGAGTCCTACCTGGGTGCTGAGGAAGCGCTTGTTGGCAAGCGTGCTTACTTTTGAGCGGGTGACAAGCTTCTCGACGAAAGGCCTGAGTTCTTTTGCTTTGGCTTCGGTTGTCTGGATCTTCTCGCGGACAACAAGGCTTCGCGCAAGCGAACGGAGGAGCGCTTTGCGCTGATCTGCTGGGAGTCCGAATTTTCTGTTGGCGTTGTGGTGTCTCATAATGATTTCGTTGGTCCTATACTATACCCGAATTAGCTTTTCAAAACAATGCCAAAATTTGAGAGGGACTTTTTGATCTCCTGAAGGCCCTTTGCGCCCAAGCCTTCGATCTCAAGGATATCCTGCTCGCGCTTTCGGCTCAAGCCTCCGACAGTGCGGATGTTTGCGTTCGAAAGGGCGTTCAAAGTGCGGGGAGAAAGGCTAAGCGACTCGATGCGGGTCTTCAAAGCCTCGGTATCAACCTCTTTATCGTTCGCAGCATCCTCGCTGTCCATAGAAGCGGACGCAGCTGATGAAGCGAGTTCATCCTCCTCCTTGAAGCCGACGATGGATCGGAGCTGGTTGATCATTGTTTCGATGGATCGCTCAAGCGCTTCCTTTGGAGTGGTTGTGCCGTCTGTCTCGATAAAGAGCTTGAGACGGTTGAAGTCTGTTCGGTCGCCGACGCGCATGTTTTCCACTTCGTAGTGGACGCGGCGGATAGGCGTAAAGCTGGCATCGAGCGTGATAACGCCGATTTCAACTTTATTCTTCTGTAGAACTTCTCGAGGAACATAGCCGAGGCCTTTCTCAATAGTCATTTCGATATCGAGTTCAGTGCTCTTGCTGGTGATGTGGGCAAGAACAAGATCCTTGTTCAAGATCTCTACCTGTCCTGAAACTTCCACGTCGCCTGCAGTCACTTCGTTAATACCCTTTACTTTGAGCGTAATAGTCTGAGGCTCGTCGGTGAGCATCTGGATACGCATTTTCTTGAGGTTGAGGAGGATCGTAATGACATCTTCCTTGACGCCTTCGATCGTTGAGAACTCATGGCTTACTCCGGCAATTTTGACCGTAGTAATAGCAGATCCTGGCAGCGATGAAAGGATAATCCTTCGGAGCGAGTTACCGAGGGTATGGCCGTAACCAGGGTAAAGGCCGTCAATTTCATACACACCCTGAGAACCCTCCTCATGGATGATCTTTGGCTTTGAAGGCAAAACGACGTTAAAATCTGACATATGTTTTTATTAAAAAAATATTATAATATAAATTATATAAAAAGTCTATCTACTATAGAATTCTAGCACTTGGCCGATGTCGAAGATGAGCTCGGTAGGGTTGAGCTTCGGTGCGCCCTGGACTTCGATGCTGCGCTTTTCGGTGTCCAATTTGAGCCATGCGGGAACCTGCAGGACTTTCAGTCTTTCATCGAGCGTTGCAAAAAGCGCCTTTTTTGAGCTTCCTTCGCGGATAGTGATCTTCTCTCCGATGCGGACCATATATGAAGGGATCGTGACTTTCTTGCCGTTGACCAGGATATGGCCATGAGAAACCATCTGGCGCGCTCCGAGACGGGTAGTTGCAAAACCGCCGCGCAAAACGACGTTGTCCAGGCGGGATTCGAGTGTTTTATAGAGAGTTTCTTTATTATCCCCTTTCTTCTCAGTAGCTGATTTTACGTATTTGGAAAACTGGGTTTCGGTCAGCATGTAGGTGAAGCGGGCCTTCTGCTTTTCGAGCATCTGGATGCCGTAGTCGGACTTCTGGCCTCCGCGCTTTTTGTCGCCCTTGCCCTTTCCTCGGCGGGCTTCGGATAACGCAAATTTCTGGGTTTGAGTTTTCTCAAAAATTCCAGCTCCCAATCGTCGTGCAATTTTGTATTTTGGTCCGATAATCATATATATAAATGTTATACGCGTCGTGGCTTTTTAGCTTTTGGTCCGTTAAAAGGCACTGGTGTGCGGTCTTGGATGGATGAAATGCCGATTGACTTTGAAATGAAACCGCGGATGGCTGATTCGCGTCCTGAACCGACGCCATTGACAGTAACTGCGACTTCCCGAACACCCATGAGCGCGGCTTTTGCGGCCAATGTTTCGCCAACCTTTGCGGCTGCGAACGGAGTTCCCTTCTTTGCGCCTTTGAAACCGAGCGAACCGCTTGAAGACCAGGCGAGCGTATTGCCCTTCGGATCGGTCAGGACAACCTTGGTATTGTTGTAGGTTGACTGTACGTAAAGATGCGCGAGTTCAAATCGCTTCTTCGAGCTCGCAACAGGAGCAGTTTTTGCTGCGCCTTCGGCTCCCTCTTCTCCTTTTTTTACAATTCGTTTCTTACCCATTGTCGTTACGTATAATTGATTATTTAAGTCTATGTTTTTTCTGCCTTCTTGCGTCCGGATCCCATGGTCTTCTTGACTCCCTTCAGTGTTCGCGCGTTTGTTTTTGTGCGCTGGCCGCGGACCGGCAATCGGCGGATGTGGCGGATGCCGCGATAGGCTTTGATGTCCTTGAGGCGCTTGATGTTGCCTCCGACTTCGCGCTTCAGGTCGCCTTCGATCTTGAAACCTCCCTGTTCGATAGCCGAGCGGATCTTGTTCTCTTCTTCAGGCTTGAGCTCTTTAGCCTTGGTTCCGAAGTCGACTCCTGCTTCCGTCAAAATGGTGTGTGCTCGGGAGCGGCCGATGCCGTAGATCGCTGTCAATGCGATCTCAATGCGCTTTTCGTCTGGAATGGTTATGCCTAGGATTCTCATAGTATAAAATTAGCCTTGTCGCTGCTTATGTCGAGGATTGGCCGAACACGTTACATAAACATAGCCCTTTCGTCGGACTACTTTGCATTTGGCACAAATCTTTTTTACTGAAGCTTTGACGTGCATGTTACAAACGTTTAGTGATTCTACCTTTGCCGCCGTATGGATCTATCTCGACAAGGACCTTGTCTCCGACAAGAACCCTGATGCGATTCATCCTCATTTTACCGGCAAGATATGCTAATAACTCTTCTTCCTGACCCTCTATCTTCAACCTAAACATCGTGTTGGGCAAAGCCTCCGTAACGACACCTAGAATTGCTTGATCTTTGGCTGGCTTTGTATCCATTGCGTAAAACACGCTTTTGTAAAACGTCTCGCTATACTACCAAATGTCGACCCTGCTCGTCAAGGCCTATCGCGATGAAACGTCGGCTTTGACCACATCTATGCTGATCTCGCTCACATTTTCGGGAAAAGACTGCTGCCAAAACGGCCTCATCGTTACCTGCGCTTTGGCTATACCGGGGTAACCGGCAAGCACGGCATTGAGGCTCTTGCGGGGCTGTCCTTGAAGCTCGTTCTTGAGCTTGTCTGTATCGATAGCCGAGATCAGCGTAGTAGTGCCGTTGAGTAAAAAGGTAAATGACGGACTTTGCCAGAGCGGAGTCGAGGATGCGGTGTCTGCATTCTTCGGAGCGAAAATAAGATTATCGCTGCCGGCCAAGTCGTTCTTATCGGCAGAAACATTCGCGCCTGAGACCTTCGAGGCAATTGCCCGGGCAAGATCGGAGCGCTTGAAAATAATGCCGTGGAAAGTTGCGCGTTCGGAAAGCTCCACGCCGTTTTCAACCGGAGTGTCCGGCAGCGATTGGTATTCGATAAAATACGCACCTTGCGGAAACGTAAAATTTTCCGGAATATTCTTTTGCATCTGGCTGATGAGATTCGCCTGGAGTTCGTCTCGGATCTTCTGGCGGGCGGATGCGACATCCGAAGGGTCTACCTTTTTCCTGGTACCGGAAAACCCGCCGGCGATGGCGGTTTTCGATCGGGCGAATATTTTGGCGTATCGCGGGTCGCCCTTGAAGCCCGGGATCGTGAAGTCCGTGAGCCCGACATTATAGTCTGCACCGACCTTGTCGGCAGTGACAGCCGCGTCAACGCTTCCAGGCGTACTGCCGGACTTGCCCGGCACGGTGACCGGCTGGGTGATCCTGAAGATAAGCCCGTTTGCAGTTTCAAACCGGGTATTCTGGACCAGTTTCTGCGGATCGGCACTGTAGTCGTTGAAGATTCTAATCACGCCCGACGCATTGGTTTGCGCATTTTCATCGCCATTTGCCGCGACAGTAAGCTTGCCGTCTTTTTCAAAGGAATCAACATTATAGGGTAGATCCGCGCTTGCGTCGCTTGAAGCTACGAACGACGCATTGACTGAAACATCCTGACCGCGAGGCGTCAGGGTGATCGTCGCGCCAGTGGCCTTTGGAATAAAAATAAACACAAGCACCGCCAGTACGGCAAGCGCCAGAAAGGTAAGCACGAAAGGAGTTTTGCTGCGGTTTGGTTTGCTGGCCTTTCTAGGAGCAGCGATAATAGGTTTTGCCTTCGGCACCGCTTCGCGTTTCGCGCGGGAACGCTCTGGAATCGGAATCTTTTTTATGGATTTCCTATCGGGCGGGACTATGTCTTGAAAAAGTGGCTTCGCCATGAAGTTTGATTGAGTGGGAAATTAATTATTTTTAAAAAGTTCGTTGAGGAAAACACTCTCGATGCCTATGAACGAATCGGCTGGCACTTCCGGCAATTGGTAGACATAAGGCTGGATTTTGTCGGAACCGATGAAGATGGCTGACAAGGAATTGTGCGGCAGTATGAGTTCGGGAGGCAGATTTTGAGCCAGAGCGCCCAGGAAAAAACCGGAAGTATCGATGTCTGCGGTGACAAGCGTCGCCCGAGGCAGCGTAAACTTTTTTTGCAAACTGCTAAACCCTGCAATGCAGAGGTCGCGCCAGTCCTCCTCGAGAGGTTTCAAGACTGCCTCGACCTTTTCGGCAAATGCCTTGTCGAGGGTGCCATTATAGCGCATCGTCAGATATGATAAAGCGACTTCAGGCGTAATTTTCATGTCCCGGACGATTTTTCTCAGGATCGTGCTCCGGCCCATCGGAAACGATATCGTTTCGACAAGCACATCTTTAATTATCAGCGAAATATCAGTCGTCTCTCCGCTGATATCGAAGAAGAAGTAATCGTGAATATCCTGAAATAGCGTTCTTGAACCGCTCCATGAAGCCAGTGCGTACGAGTAGTGGTGAATGGCGCGGACTGCAAAAGACGAGTGCAGGGCCTGTTCGACGCCCGCCATGATCTCCTGCGACATGAAACTCGAAAAAACAGTCAGCTCAAGCTCGCGGGCTTCCTTGCCGATAGGATCATCCACATTATAGCCGTTTAATTTTACATTGATCACTTTTTTTTCAAGCAGGCGGGCATCCGGGCCAAAAATCTGGATGTATTTGCCTTCAGAGAGGCTTTTATTGAAATCCTCCTGCTCCTTTCTGACGAGTTCGTTGATCATTTCTTTCGTCACCGACTGGTTCTTCTCATTTTCGGTCTTGATGATCTTGGTTTGGGAGATATACCACGGCGCCGCGAAAACACAGTGCGCGTCGCGAAGCCGGTGGCCTCCGAACGGAGAAGTTTTGAGATGGATAAGGCCGTCTTTTGCAAGATGCGTTGAAACCGATTTGAGCAGCTTGAGCATCGAGCCGAGCAAGTGCTTCGGCGACGCATGAGCGGTAAACGTTATCGGTTCGCGATGGGAATAGAGAATAACGGGGTGGTCGCGCTTTGAAAATTTTACGAGCGCACCGCCGACTGAACCGTTGCCGATATCGAATACGGCAACAATTTCTTCTTCAGGTTTTTTGAAGAGCGGAGACATTGAATACAGTATATCAGATTTGCCGATCTTATGGAGAAAAACTGTGGAAAATAAAATCTATCCCTTCTTATTGCTTTCTTTTTTGATTTCTTCAACTTTTTCGGCAAGAGTCGGTAAGCCCATTTCTTTTCGCATTTCATCATTTACACCCGATTCTTCGTCAGACATCATTGGCGATAATTCTTCAGGACCATCATTTACACTATATGATTGCGTTCCCCATTTTTGTCTTCCTGTTACAGAAAGCAAGTAGCGATCTTCTGCTCTTGTTAGAAGATTTCGTGCCCCAGCATACCCTTGCTCATATGCAGCTTTTGCCAATTCAAATGCAATTTTATAATCTTCGTTCGGTAATTCATTTCCCTCTTTATCCTGCACAACTGGACTATGCTGAAAAACAAGAGCTAATCCATATAAGCTCTCGGGCTTCAATTGTGCAACTCCTTGTCTATAAAGAACATAAAGTTCTTTTGCCCGAGCAAGTCTTCGCGCATCGTTAGTGTTCACTTCTTGAACATGAGTATCGTAATTATCACCTTTCCTGTCAGCCTGATCCTCATTTTGTAAAGCTGCTATCTCTTGATCAATCTGAGGAATTTCAAAATTATCGTACGAAGAAGTCATATTATTTATTGAAGAATCGCCTTTATCCTCCTCACCCCCTGCGAAACGGCTTCTTCTTTTTGAATTTTAAAATTACCGAGAATGCCGGTGTGAGTGACATGCGGTCCGCCGCAGAATTCGCGGCTGATGTAATTGCCCGAAGCGTCGGGTCCGACTGAGTAGACTTTTACGACATCGCCGTATTTGTCGCCGAATGCATGCACGGCAACTTTCTCGGCTTCTGCTTTCGGCATTTCCGTAAAGTTCATCGGCAGGTCGGCTTTGATCCAACCGTTAACCAGATCTTCAACATGCTTCTTTTGTTCGTCAGTCATTTTCTCAGCATGGGAAAAGTCGAAGCGAAGGCGTTCCGGAGTAATGTTTGAGCCTTTCTGCATCACATGCGTTCCAAGCACCTGTCGCAACGCGGCATTTAGCAAATGAGTGGCGGTGTGGTATTTCAAAGACATTTCGCTTGTATCTCCCAACCCGCCTTTAAATTTTTTCTCTGAACCAATGCGAGAAAGCTCTTGATGCTTTTTTAATTCTTCATTGAAACTATTTTCATCAACTGTAATTCCCTTTTCCTTTGCCAGTTCAAGCGTGATCTCAAGCGGAAAACCGTATGAAGAAAAAAGCGTGAACGCATCGGGTCCGGAAATATCCGCCTTTGATATTTTCTCAAACTGCTTCAAGCCGTCCTTAAGCGTCTTTCTAAATTTCTCCTCTTCTTTCTTAATTTCATCTTTGATATGGGCGCTTTGAGCGACAGTGTCCGGATATGACTTCGTATAATATGAAAGAATCGAATCGACGAGTGTTGAAAGCCCGCCGTCGGTAATACCTAACTTGTCCCAATGCCGAACCGAGCGGCGCAAAAGCCTGCGCACAAAATAACCCTGATCGGAATTTGAGGGAGTCACACCATCGCCAATGAGGAAAATCGAAGCGCGGAGATGGTCGGCAATGACACGGAAAGATTTGATATATTCCGGATCATCGTACGATTTGCCTGAGGCTTTTTCCAAAAATAAAATAGTGTCGTTGAAGACATCGAGCCTGATTATGTCGTTGCTATCCTGAGCGGCCATGACGATGCGTTCCAGACCGCCGCCAAAATCGATATTTTTCTTTGGAAGATACTCGAACTTTTTATCGGCAACTTTTACAAATTGCATGAACACGGAGTTGCCGATCTCAAGATAGCGGCCGCAGTCGCAGTTTGGATGGCAATGCTTGCCGAACCTGGGATCGTGGACTACGTTTGGAAAAAGGTAGAACATCTCAGCGTCGGGTCCGCCCGGTTCGCCGATCGGCATCTTTTCCGGAACACCGGCCCGGCTCCACCAATTCTTCGCTCCGTAATAGAAAATTCTTTCTCCTTCCTTTATGCCACGCTTTGCTGCCGCTTCTTCAGTATCCATGAAAGCATCTTGTGCTTCAATTCCCTTCTCTTTAAAAAGTTTTCTCCAGATATCGGCAGCTTCAGTATCTTTTTCAAGGCCATTTTTCTCATCGCCGGCGAAAACAGAAACGTAGAGGCGCTTCGGGTCGAGTTTGATTTCGTCTATGAGAAAGTCAAAGATCCATGCGAGCTGCTCTTCTTTAAAGTAATCGCCAAACGACCAATTGCCGAGCATTTCAAAAAACGTAGTGTGGCGGTTGTCGCCGATATCGTCGATGTCGCCGGAGCGAAAAGCTTTTTGGGAATCCGCAACCCTGGTTCCGGCCGGATGCGTCTGACCAAGCAGGTACGGCACCATCGGCTGCATGCCGGAGCCGGTAAAAAGGGTGGTCGGGTCGTTCTCCGGCACCAGGCGGGCGGAAGGCACGATAGCGTGGCCGTGCTTCTTGAAAAAGGCAAGATAGCTGTTTCGGATTTCATCTAAGGTCATGCTCCACATTTAACCATTATTTCGGGAAATAAAAAAGCCTGGCGGAG
>JARIGY010000082.1 GCA_029288535.1 Candidatus Tayloriibacteriota bacterium
GTATTTACGTTGGCCGCCGCACGGGAACTTTTCGAGAAGAAAGGCTTCAGTTTTGTGAGTGGTATTGTCGCAGGTGATCATCATTACGGGCTCATTTTTCGAAAACCATAGCCATGTTCAAGAATATGAGCAAATTCCAGATCGTTTTTCTCGGCATCTTCGCTTTTTTCATTGCGGGTGGCCTGGTGTCTTTTTCCATCTACAAAGGCCATGGCAAACCGCCTGCGCCCAAAGTCGTGATATGGGGAACGCTCGACTATTCGACCGCAGGACTTTACATGGATAAATTGAGCAAGCAGACCGGAAATTCCTATAATATCGTTTACGTATACAAGCCAAAAGAAGGGTTTAACGCCGCACTCCTCGAAGCGCTTGCCACAAGAAGCGGTCCGGATGTCATCCTCGCCGACCAGAGCGAGATTTTCAATCAGTCGAACAAGATCATTTCCATTCCGTACGCGACATTTCCTCAGATCACCTACAAATCCACCTTTATCCAGGAAGCCGAACTTTTCCTGACGCCGAACGGGGAGCGGGCGATGCCGTTTTCCGTCGATCCGCTGGTAATGTATTGGAATCGCAATATCTTCACCAACGCCAATATAAGCGTGCCGCCTCAGTATTGGGATGAATTCCTTACTCTTGCGCCGCTTCTCACCAAAAAAGACAATGCAGGAAACCTCGTGCAAAGCGCCATAGCTCTCGGCGAATATTCGAACATCGTCCACTCAAAGGATATCCTAAGCAGCCTTATCCTGCAGGCCGGCAACCCGATGGTGGTTCAGGGTCTGTCGATCGGCTATCAGGCGCAGCTTAATACCAATGCCGGGTATGTTTCCGAGCCGACCAATGCCGCGCTTACTTTCTATACTCAGTTTGCCGACCCGCTTAAAGCGGTCTATTCATGGAACCGCGCATTGCCCGACTCGAAGACCCTTTTCCTCTCGAATAAGCTCGGCGTCTATATCGGTTTTGCCAGCGAATTCAAAGAGCTTCAAGATAAGAATCCGAATCTCAATTTTGACGTGACATATCTGCCGCAGCTCCGGCCCGACCAGAATGCCCAGCTGGTTTCGACGACATTCGGCGACATGTACGGCTTCGCCGTGCTCAAAGGCAGCGCAAACCCAGCAGCGGCATACGGCGCGGTAAGCCTGCTCACGAGCCAGCAGGGCTTGGCGCTTTGGTCGCAGATGAGTGGTCTGCCTGCAGTGCGCCGGGATGCATTGACGGCCCAGCCCAACGATGCTTCATCGGCTGTTTTTGCCACCTCCGCCATCTGGGCCCGAGGCTGGCTTGACCCTGACAGCGATTCTACCGAGACAGTGTTCAAAGATCTCATCCAAAGCGTCACGTCCGGCCGCTCCACTTTTGACGAAGCGATCACCAATGCCAACAGCCAGATCCAGAGCTATCTCGATCCTATAAACAATCAGCAAAGCCAATGAAATTTTCTTTTTTCATAAAAGTTTTCTTCGCACTTTTGTTTATCTGTGGTTTGCAGATTTTTGTATTGAAGAATGTTGCTCCGGTGGCCCACGCCGAACTGAATGCCGCGTGCACAGTCGATGCAGATTGCGATAGCGGTTTTCATTGCGACAGGAGCGGCGGTCAGGAGCCTTCATGCCAGGAAGGCAAGCCTGCCGGCACCGAATGCGCTCTCGACACCGAATGTGCTCCAGGCTTGAGGTGCGATAAGCCAAGCGGCCAGGATTTCGGCACGTGCGAGGTTCCTGTGGCAGTGCCACTCTCCACACCTACACCCAATACTCCCACTCAAACCAAAACAGAACCCGCTTCCACCGCGGATCATCTTTCCTATTTGATAGTGAGATGCAAAGGGGACGGGACCGATAAAACCCTGATCCCAGGCACAACAGAACATGAATGCAGATTTCCCGATGTCATTGCCGAGATTAAGCTTCTCATAAACTTTGTGTTTCTTCTGTCGGTACCTGTCACTGTCGCGGCTATAGCCTGGTCAGGCATCCAGATCCTTCTGGCTCAGGGCAATGCAGGCAAGCTTAGCGATGTCAAAAAGCGCCTGGTAAGCATCCTTAAAGGGTTCCTGTTCGTGCTCGGCGGCTGGCTTCTGGTGTATACCATCGCAAATTTTCTCCTCAAGCCAGAATATTACACGCCGTTTTTGGGAGGCAATAGCGGCACCAGCAATTCATCGACATTAAAACAATAATTATGAAAAAAATATTCCTAACGCTTTTCCTCGTCCTTTTTATAACCGGCATCACGGCAACTCCGTTTATTTTGAGTGCTGTCGCTCATGCTGCTATCAACGATACATCAGTTGGTGTGGATGATAGCGGGGCAGGCGGTCCGGTTGATACGACAGGAAACGTGGGTAATCAGCCAGTTAATAATGTTGGTAATCAACCAACTGATAATGTTGGAAACCAGCCTACTGGAAACGTAGGCAATCAGCCGATTAATAATGTCGGTAATCAACCAAACGCTAAGAGCGATTGCACCACGCAGCTCTGCAACCCGCTCCTTGCCCAATACGGCAGCCTGTGCGATGTCCTCAACGGCATCATTCTGCTTGTCACTCAGATAGGCGCCGTCATTGCCGTGCTTCTCATCATCTGGACCGGTTTCAAATTCATTACCGCCCAAGGCAACAGCGACAAGCTTAGGGAGGCCAAGAAAGCTTTTTACACCACGCTTCTCGGCACGGCAATACTTCTCGGAGCCTCTGGCATCGCGTCCATAGTTGTAAAAACCGTTCTTACCGTTACCGACCAGAATAACCCCGGCATATGCAAAATCTAAAACCTCGCAACTATATTTTCGCGCTCGCGCTATTTTCTCCTGTTTTTGCGCAGGCGGCTCAAGTCTCGGATTTGAAAAGCCTGGTGTCGTATCTCATATCGATCCTCAACGCGCTCATCCCGCTTCTCTTGGCCGTTGCCGTTGTCGGGTTCATATGGGGCGTTATCCGCTATATGTATTCGGTCAATTCCAAAAACCTGGCCGAGGCCCGCAGCTATATTATTTTCAGCGTCATCGCGCTTACCGTCATGCTCTCTGTCTGGGGCCTGGCTTTTCTGGTCAAGAATTCGTTTTTCCCCGACAGCAAAGAACCCTTCCATCAGGGTACGCCGATTCAAACCAATAGCCTGAACGGTACTTCCGGAACAACGGCAGGGGGCAATGCGAATATATTTCCAACCAACGGCTACGACGCGTATGGAAGGCCGGTCTATACGATTTCGACCGACGGAAGTTCCACAGCGCAGCCGCCTTGGTACGACAGGATAATCATCTTTTTCACAGGGCATTAATTTATCCACAGTTGAGTTGATTTTCCTGCTGTTTCTGTCATACTTTATATAAGCTTAGCGGCTTATGAAGCACAACAGGCTGTCTATTTTATTAGTAAGAGTTAATTATTTATCAATGAAAAAGTATTTAATCAGTCTCTCGGTTGCGTTGCTCCCGGCTATCGCCTCAGCGCAACAGCAGCCCAATGTCACCAATAATCTCAACAACACCGCCTCAGGTTTGGTGGGTCTTGTCCAGACACTGACCAGAGTTGCAAACGCACTCATCCCATTTCTTCTGGCTATCGCCGTTGTCGTCTTCATTTACGGTGTTATCCGATACGTCATCAG
>JARIGY010000088.1 GCA_029288535.1 Candidatus Tayloriibacteriota bacterium
CTCTTGTTCATCCAGTTTTTTTAAAATTTTGTCGACACCAGTAACAAGCCCTTGGACCGTTTCTTTTACTGCCACAACCTCTTCTTTGAGTCCTTTAACCTCGGTCTTTATCTCAGATACATCTATCTTAACCTCTTGCAAGTCTACCTTGGTAGCAAAGACTTTTTCTAATTTTTTAATATCTTGATCTGTTATCATATTAAAAATAGTTTAGCACATTATTATGAAGAAAAAATGAAGCGTTATGCACAAAAAACCGCACATGATTGTGCGGTTTTTTGTGCATCCAAATAATGTAGAAATTATTTTCGGCTCTCGATAATAGTGAGCGCGACGTTTGGAGGGACGATATCGTAATGGGAGAATTCCATCATCGCATTACCTCGGCCTTCGGACATCGAGCGGAGCTGCGTGGTGTAGCCGAACATTTCGGCCAAAGGCACTTTCGCCTTCACGACTTTAATGTTGGCCGGACGGTCGTCGAAACCTTCGATCAAGCCGCGCTTGGAAGAAAGGCTGCCGGTGACATCGCCGAAGAATTTTTCAGGAACGGTCACTTCGACTTTCATGATAGGTTCAAGGATGACCGGGCGGGCGCGCTTTGCACCGTCCTGAAATGCCTGGGATGCGGCGATCTTGTAGGCGATTTCGGATGAGTCGACGTCGTGGTACGAACCATAGGTGAGTTCGGCTGAAACGTTGACCATTTTGAAGCCGGCGACAATGCCGCGCTCCATGGCCTCTTCGATACCCTTTTCAACAGCAGGGATGAACTCCTGAGGAATCACGCCTCCCTTGATGGAATCGATGAATTCGAAGTACTCGGAACGGTGGGTATTTTTTGGAATCTTCGCGCCTTCAACCAATGGTTCCATCGGTTTGAGAGTGATCTTCACATGGCCGTACTGACCCTTTCCACCGGACTGCTTGATGTACTTGTGCTCGGCTTCCGCGCTGCCGGTAATAGTTTCCCGGTAAGCCACTTGCGGCTTGCCGACGTTGGCCTCAACGCTGAACTCGCGCTTCATGCGGTCGATCATGATTTCCAGGTGGAGCTCTCCCATGCCTGAAATAATGGTTTCGCCGGTTTCGGTATTCGAACTGATTTTGAATGTAGGATCTTCGTCGGAAAGTTTCTTAAGCGCCATGCCCATTTTTTCCTGATCGGCTTTGGTCCTTGGCTCGATGCGGAGAGAAACGACCGGCTCGACGAATTTGATGACGTCGAGAAGGACAGGATGATTTTCATCGGCGAAAGTATGGGAAGTCTTGGCGGTTTTGAGGCCGACGGCTGCCGCGATCTCTCCGGCGAAAACCTTCTTCACTTCTTCGCGCTTGTCGGCCTGAAGGCGGACAATGCGGCCGAGACGCTCTTTTTCACCGGTCGTCGCGTTGTAGATATAAGAACCCGCTTCAATAGTACCCGAGTAGACTCGGAAGAATGTAAGCTGACCGACGAATGGATCGTTCTGGAGTTTGAATGCAAGCGCCGCAAACGGCTCTTCATCGGAAGCATGACGGATCACTTCAGCGCCCGTGACAGGGTCGTGAGCGACAACCGGCGGAATGTCGAGAGGCGATGGCAAGTAATCAACAACACCGTCCAAAACAAGCTGAACACCTTTGTTCTTCAATGCGGAACCGGTAAATACAGGAATGAGTTTGACCTGAAGGGTGGCTTTGCGGAGAGTAGCTTTGAGCTGCTCGAGCGTCGGCTGCTGGCCTTCAAGATAGCCGGACATGAGCACGTCGTCCTGCTCGACGATTTTTTCTACGAGCATTTCGCGGTACTTCTTCGCGTCTTCAAGATATTCTGCGGGAATTTCCTTTTCGATGATCTTATTGCCCATTTCCCCCTCGAAGTAGAACGCCTTCATTTTGAGAAGGTCGATAACCGCTTCGAAGTCGCCTTCCATGCCGATAGGGATCTGAACGCGTACGGCATTCTTGTTGAGACGCTCAAGGATGGAGTTGAATGAACGCTCGAAGCTTGCGCCTGTCCGGTCGAGCTTGTTGATGAAGCAGATGCGTGGCACGTTGCCGTCATCTGCATAACGCCAGTTGGTCTCGGACTGAGGTTCGACGCCGGCCACTCCGTCGAAAACGACGACAGCACCGTCGAGCACGCGAAGCGAGCGCTTCACCTCGGCAGTAAAGTCGATGTGTCCCGGTGTGTCGATGATATTGAAACGGAACTTCTTTGAAACATCAGTACCCATGTAGGTAGGGTTCCAGAAACAGGTAATGGCGGCGGCAGTGATGGTAATGCCTCGTTCCCGCTCCTGCTCCATCCAGTCGGTAGTGGTGTTTCCTTCGTGCACCTCGCCGATCTTATGGCTTTCGCCGGTGTAGTAAAGGATGCGCTCGGATGTGGTTGTCTTGCCTGCGTCGATGTGGGCGATAATACCGAAATTTCGTACTCGTTCTAATGGATAGTCTCGTTGCATATAATATTTATTGATAACAAAAACAGGCTTTTCGCCCTATTAAGTAGGATGATTGTAGCGTAAAGGAGGGAAAAAGTCTACACAAGCCGGCTGGTTGCTTACTCTTGCACTTAACAGAGGTCAAGCCTCTGTAACTAGATAGTTATTTAACATTAAATCCGATCGGCTGCTTTTTGGGCTTTTCCGGAGGATCAACCAATACCCGCAATGCGTCAAACACAACCTTGAACCTTTTGTCATACTTTTCTTCTAATTTATTGAGCTGTTCTTTAAAATCCTTATTTTCCGAAAGCATTTGCCGTAATTTTACAAATGTTCTAATGATCAATAGGGTTATTGTGGCTGCTTTTGGACTATTTAGAACCGTAGCTGCCATTAGTGCTCCGTGTTCAGTAAAAACATAAGGTAGAACTGGTGAAAATTTAAGATGCGACAGGTGGTCGCAATTTGCGACCACCTCATCTTTCTCCTTTTTAGTCAGCTGAAACATAAAATCATGCGGGAATCTTTGATTATTTCTTTTTACTGCCTCATTCAAACGCTTTGTCGGTACAGCATAAAGCACAGCCAGATCAGCATCAATAATTACTTTTTGATCTCTTATGACTAAAATAATATTTTCAATCCGCTCAAACGGAACGAGATTTTGTGATTTTAGATTTTTCATAGGTTATCATTTAACATTAAACCCTATCGGCTGCTTTTTTGGCTTTTCCGGCTCGGCCATGAGCTTTTCCAATGCAGCAAGGATGACTGTAATGCTTTTGTCGTATTTCTTCTCAAGCTCCCCTATTTTCTTTGCCAAATCCCTATTTGAAGCGATCATGCTTCGATATTTTCCAAATGTGCGCATAATTTCTATATTTAGAGCGATTGCTCGCTCGCTTTTTAAAACGCTTGATAACATGGCGACGCCGTATTCGGTGAAGGCGTAGGGCAAGTAACGTCTGCCACCATAACTTGAGGTGCCAATTTGGCACCTCAAGTTTTCAACTTCTTGTTCAGTAAGCTGAAAAATGAAGTCCTTAGGAAACCGCATAATGTTTCTCCTTACAGACCTATTGAAAGCTTTAGTTTCCACTCCATACATCTCGGCTAAATCACTATCAAGCATCACCCTCTGCCCTCTCAATAAAAGGATCGAGTGCTCGATATGATCTGCCGGAATCAGCGCATTGTTTTCGCTCATGCAGAAAATGTAGCATCTCGGAGATAAAGAAAACTTCAAGAAATGTTAACGTAAAACAAAAGCCGCATTAGTAATGCGGCTTTTGTTTTAGATATTTAAATGTGGACTACCAAGCGAAGTGGGCGAAAGCCTTGTTCGAGTCTGCCATCTTGATCGTGTTCTCACGCTTCTTGATAGCTTCCCCTTCGTTCTTGGCTGCGAGCATGAGCTCATCGGCGAGCTTCTCGGCCATCGGCTTTCCCTTCTTGCTGCGGGCTGCGTCGATGATCCATCGGATAGCGAGCGCCTGCTTTCGCTCCGGTCGGACTTCGCGAGGCACCTGGTAGTTGGCACCGCCGACTCGTCGCGAGCGGACTTCCATGGCTGGGCCGACGTTGCGGAGCGCTTCGTCGAAGACAAACATGGGATCTTCTACCTTTGCCTTTTCCTTGATGACGGCGAATGCGCCGTAGACGATCTTGCGGGCGGCGTTCTTCTTGCCTTCCACCATGATGCAGTTCACGAATTTAGAAACCTTCTCGGATGAGTAGACGGGATCTGCAGGTATTGATGGCTTCTTTTTGATTCTTCGTCGCATGAAAGTATAGTTAAATAAAAATTATTTTATATTATTGAGATTATTTTGCCTTAGGCTTCTTGGTACCGTATGCTGAACGCTCCTTTCGGCGCTTTTCGACGCCGGCGGTGTCGAGCTTGCCTCGGACGATAGTGTAGCGGATACCGACGTCTTTCACCTTTCCGCCTCGGAGCATGACCACTGAGTGCTCCTGGAGGTTGTGCCCTTCGCCTGGGATGTACGCAGTAACTTCAAGGCCGTTGGTGAGGCGCACTCGGGCGATCTTGCGGATAGCGGAGTTCGGCTTCTTCGGAGTCTTGGTGGTGACTTTGGTGCAGACACCCCGCTTGAATGGAGATGGGAAATAGACAGGGCGGTTCTTGAGGCTGTTGAAAGAACGCTGAAGAGCGATAGCTTTTGGCTTTCGCATCACCTTGTTTCTTTTGCGTCGGACGAGTTGGTTTGTGGTTGGCATATGTCTTTAAAACGTGTACGACCAAATGTACTACAAGCCCGAACTTTTTGCAAGCTTGCTAGCAATGGAAATAGCTCCTGACCCTATTTATTATTCCCAATACGCCTTGAACGTTTCAATCTCATGTACCAAATCCTCGGCACTTTCGCCCCGATAGCAGATAGCCCGATCATCGACATATACGAACGCAATAGGTTTCCCAGGATTGTCCCCTTCTTTGTCAGGCCGGCGGTTTATATAATCGAATGGAATGGAAAATTTCTCGCAATACATTTTCAAAAAAGCATCGCCGCGCGTCGAATGAACCAGTATCTTAAAGCCTTTCTGCTTGAGCAGCCTGATAGCATCTATCACTTTTTTATTTGGTTCCTGAGTATCTTCTTTATGTACAAAGCCGTTATACGCGGCGATTACACCATCAAAATCAAAAGCGATAGTTCGAGGTCTTGCTGGTTCAGTTGGTTCCATTTTTTATTGCATTTAAAATTAAAACCCTATCGCGCCGAGGGGGAAACCGGTGATGAGCGTGAAAAAGAAACTTACGATAAGCCCAAGGAACGCTGAAAATTGCGGAATGAGCACCAGTATGAGAACGAGGAAAAACGAATAGCGCTCAAGCTGGAAGCGGTATTGCTGGAACTTGAGCGGCAGGAAACTGAAAAGGACCTTGGAGCCGTCGAGCGGAGGAACCGGGATGAGATTGAAAAGCGCCAGGCCCAGGTTGACGAGGACCACCAGCATGCTGAGGACAATGAACGGAGCGGGAAGATGCGCATTGCCGAAGCGGATGATAAGACCGAAGACGAGAGCGATGAGGATGTTCGAACCGGGGCCGGCAATGGCGACGAGAAGCTCGCCCCAGCGCTGGTTGCGGAGATTGTAGGGATTGAACGGCACCGGCTTGGCCCAGCCGAAAGGAAAACCGGCAAGAGTGGTGACGATAGGCACGATAATGGAGCCGACGATGTCGATATGCTTAAGCGGGTTCAGCGTCAGCCGGCCTTGATAATAGGCAGTGAGGTCGCCCTGGAGGTACGCGGCATAGCCGTGCGACACTTCATGGATAACGACCGACATGATCAATATGATGAACGAGAAAATGGTCAATGATGATGACATGGCTTGCATAATTAAGATTACATGATACTATAGCTTTCACATATGGCCAAAGTCTGCGCAATAACTCAAAAGGGATCCATCGTCGGCGGCGGGTACAGCAACCGCACCCGAGCCACCCAGTTCAACCCTACCGGCATGGTCCGCAAGTACCCGAACCTTCAGAAGAAGAAGATCTTCATCCCTGAAATGAACAAGTACGTCACGCTCACTATTTCAGCCAAGGCGATCCGCACCATAAACAAGAACGGCGCGTACGCCACTCTCAAGAAAGCGAAAATCATCTAACACCCCTCGGGGTGTTTTTTGTTGCATGGAAAATACCAAGGTGTATAGTTTCGAAAGAACCGATCCTTAACCATGAAAGGGCTGAACCATGAACAAATCCGAACTGAAAGACGGCTCTCTGATCGATTTTGTCCTGGTGTTTCTGCGGCAAGGGAACAAAGTCTGGCTTGCGTTCAAGCCGCCTGGTGGCAAAATCGGCGCCGGCTGCTGGAATGGCTACGGCGGCAGGTTCGAACCTGAAAAGGACTTGTCGCTTGAGCACACGGCGTACCGGGAAACGCTCGAAGAGGCTGAGGTCCGGCTTCAACTCACCAAACTTGAGAAAGCCGGGGTGATCGATTTTCACATCCACACATCCGATGGAGGAGTGGCCATATGCCGGGTCCATATTTACCAGGTTTGGGGATGGGACGATGTTCCGCAAGAGACAGCGACAATGCGAACCCCCACCTTCTTTGAGACAGCTGCTGCATGCAAGCTTCCGAACATCATGCCAGCCGATAAGCTTTGGTGGCCTATGGTTTTATGCCAAGGCAAAAAAATCCGCGGCCAAGTTTCGCTGACCCTGGATCAGCAAGGCTATCACGGGCAGCCGGAGTTTCTGGAAGTCGAGAATTTTGACCCGTCGCTTGAACCGCTTGTGACGTAAAGCGAATCGAAGAGAGGCCCGCCGCCTCTCTTTTTTATTGGCTGTACATTATTGGCATATTATGGTTACTATTCATACCAGAACAACCCGGTACTTTTTTACGAGGAGACTACGATGGCTCACAAAGACGTTCTTACGACAAGCGAAGTGGCAAGGATCTGCAGTGTCGCTACGCGAACGGTGTCGAAGTGGTTTGATTCTGGAAAATTGGGCGGGTATAAGATTCCCGGCAGTAAGGACCGTCGCATTCCGCTCAACAGACTGATACACTTCATGAAGCAACACAGCATTCCGCTTAACGGCCTGATGAGCGGACGCACACGGCTCCTCATCATCGACAACGAAAGCGATGTCGCCGATGTGCTCAAACACGTTCTCGAGAAAGAAGCGAGATATGATGTCGAGGCTGCCAGTGACGGGTTCGGATCCGGCATTATCGCCGGGAAGTTCCATCCGCATGTAATACTGCTGGACATGCATCTTGCCGGCCTTGACGCTCAAGCGGTTTGCGCGCAGATTAAGAAACATGACGATCTGCTACTGACAAAAGTCATCGCCATGAGCAGCAAGCTCACCGACACTGAAGCCGGCAGCCTGACTAAGATCGGCTTTGACGGATTCCTCAGGAAACCGTTCAATGTCCAACAGATCATGGAAGCAGTCGAGGACGCAATGAACATCATTCACTAGAGCTAAAGCAAGATAAGAGAGGCCCGGCGCCTCTCTTTTTTTATTTTTCCGTATGAATCTGAAAAGCGGTACCGTCCGACGTGGCAATAATTGTCCCTGTCTTGAATGTCACGAGCGTTGGAATATGGAGACTGTTTAAAAGATCGGTCGTTTCTTTGTGCGGATGGCCGTACTTGTTGTTGAGACCCGCGGAGATGACATCGTACTGCGGTTTCACTGCCGAGATGAACGGCTCGCTGGCTGACGTGCGCGAACCGTGATGGCCTTCTTTTAAAATAGTGCTTTGAACATTCTTGCCGTCGAGCGAGAGCACGTATTCTTCGGTCTTGCTCGGTGCATCGCCGGTCAGCATCACCGAGGTCGAGCCGTAGGTGAGCTTGGCAATAATCGAACCGTCGTTGGTCGTCCACGAAGAAACATCCTGGTCGGGAAAAAGGATGTGCAGGTCAGCTCCCCCTCCGAGGTGGACGACCATGCCGCGATGCGCCAGGATTTTCGGAACATTCTTTTCCTGGATGGTTTTTTCTAAAAGCGCGTAAGTCGCGGTCGGCGAATGCGTGCCCGGTTCGATGACGCGATTGACACGGTACGACGACTGAAGCATATCAATGAAGCCTGAATAATGGTCGGCATCCGGATTGGTCACGAGGAGCGTATCGACCGATTTGGAATAGAAGGGCATGACTTTGCCGAGCTCGGAAAGCAAAACGGATGACGGGCCGCCGTCGACCATCATCCTGTTGTGGGTCGGCGATTCGATATAGATGGCGTCGCCCTGGCCGATATTCAAAAAACCGACGGTCATGAACTTCGACGGGCTTTCGCGAAAAACCGCGTACCATACCACGCTATCCCCGACCAGAAAAATAATAATGAGAAAAAGTTTCCAATGCCGGATGGTTTTTTTGATGTTCATTGCTTCACCGTAGCATGAGAAGATGAAGGAAAAATAAAATATAAAAAACCCACAGATACACATAGTGTACCTGTGGGTTAGATGAAATGCATTACCGAAAATACTTGAGCCGGTCATCATCAATAAGCGCAAGCTGCCGGCGAGTTTTAACCGACCTAGACACGAGCAAGCCGATGACATGAATCACAAACTTGTAATCCAAACTGCACACATTCACATGGTGCAACTCGATAGCGGCAGCGGGCCCAAGCGCCACTCCGCGCAACATCTGTCGACGAACGCGCCGCGTAATAGCCAGCAGCCTACGAACTGAGCAGATCGTGAAATCTCGCATACAGACCTCCATGCTTGATGCGTAAAACACCGCTACTTGCCATATCCCATTGATTCCAACAACGACATTGGATGATCATGGTGGCGAGCCCGAAGTTTCGCTGATGTCAATGTCAATTGATTATCAGGAAGAACCCCATCGTAACCCAACCAAAAAAGTTCTTGCGCCGGTTTTTTCTCCACACCAGAACGGATCGTTGACAAAAGCTCGCCAAGTGATCCAGTGTACATCAGATTTAGTGAACGCCTGTCCATAATCAGTCTCCTTATTTACAAGTAACGAAACTCGATTTCTAAAATAGAGTAAACTACATTTATAAATAAAAGTCAATAGTTATCCACAGCCTGTACAAAAATGCTATGATAAACGTCACCAGTTAATAAACCAATAATTTACGCGCATATGTACACCGAACAAAAATTCAACCTGCCGGAATTGAAGGGCATTTCCAAAAAGTCAGTCGACGAGCATCTCAAGCTCTATGCCGGCTATGTGAAATTCGCCAACCTCGTGCAGGACAAGATAAAGGAACTCATGGCCGATTCCGAAAAAAACGCGTACGTGCTCGGAGAGCTCCAGCGGCGCTTCAGTTTCGAATTCAACGGCATGCGCAATCATGAATATTATTTCATGACGCTCGCCGACGGAGCAAAAGCCATGCCTGCCGGTTCGAAGCTCAAAGCCCAGATCGAAAAACAGTGGGGTTCTTTTGACGGATGGCTTGCGGCATTCAAGGCAATAGCCCTGACCCGCGGCGTCGGCTGGGCAATGCTTTATTGGGACAAGGAAACCAAGCAGCTCACGCACGCCTGGGTCGACGAACAGCATCTTGGACAGCTCAACAGCTGCTCGCTCGTGCTCGGCCTCGACATGTGGGAACACTCGTTCTACATGGACTACGGCACCAGCAAGAAACCGTACATCGACGCATTCTTCGAAAACCTGAACTGGGAAACAGTCGAGAGGTTCTTCGATTACGCTTCGAAATAAAATCTATACAGCACAACTGCGTAACAGCCGTATGCCGCAAACACCAGCCATAGCGGAAAGGCATTGACGGCAAGGGACGCAAATGAAAGTTGGGAAAAACCATGCACGATCGCGAGCATGGTTTTTAGTAGCACGAATGAAATGAAGCCAACCGGCCATGCGAAGAACGCGGAGAAAAGTCCGAGCATGCCGGTCAGGAAACTTAAAAACATCGTAATCGGAGTGAGCAGGAAAAGCGCGAGGTTGGCGGGCACTGCGACAAGGCTCACCGTGCCCGTAAGATAGATGATGAACGGCGTGACGAAAACCTGGGTCGCAACGGTCGAGACCAACACTTCCCGGAGTTTCGCCCATTCGGGAATCCACCCGGCATATTTTTCAAATAGCGGTGAAACATAGATAAGCCCGATCGTCGCCAGAAAAGAAAGTTGGAACGATGGGTCGAACACGAGAAGCATCGGGTTGAAGAGAAGCATGAGCACTGCGGAAATGATAAGCGCGCGGCCGACATTGTATTTTCTTCCGAATGTTTTTCCGAGAAGCGCGATCATGACCATGACAACTGCCCGGACTACGGTAGCGCTGCCGCCGGCCGCGATCGCAAACAGGACAATGCCCGCTCCGCCGACAGCGGCGCCGAGCGCGGTCGGCAAAAAAGAAAGCAGCGCGGATATTGTTTCGGCGACAAGCGTAACGTTGTAACCGGAAAGCACGACGACCTGGCTTGTGCCGGTAGCGGCGAATTCGTCCTGAATGCTTTTCGGCAATGCCTGCTTGCCGGCGACGACCAGGCCTGCGGCAAGCCGCGACTCGGGAAACGGCAGCGACATGTCGAGCGCGTGCAAAAAACGAGCCTTGATACTCAAGATAAAACTTTTTATCGGATTGCCGTTCCCCTGTGAAACAATATCGATGCCGGCAAATTTCATGACATAGAATATTCTTTCTTTTGCAAGATACGAACGATAGTCGAATACCCTGCCATCCGCACCTGCGATATTCTGGGGAACGAGAAGTTTGCCGGAGATTTTTACTCTGTCGCCATACTTCGGATACGAATACGGATCGGTACTTACGAGAATTTTGGTCGGCTGGATCTTTTTTTCAAAAAGCCTGTCGAGCTCGACGGTTACGCCGGCGCTCGTCTCCTTTACGCTAGACTCATCGACCACGACTCCTTCAGCCGCAATTTTCGTATCGACCGCGTTTCTCAAAACCCGATCCCCTTGCCACGAGGCAAACCAGGCGTAGCGCACAAAACCGAAAGACGCACCGACTAAAAATACTGTGACTAAAAAATAGTGCGTGTACTGTTTAATCTCCGCATCGCTGAAAACAATGCGAGCCTGAAACGCATACGTAAAAAGCGCAAATGAAACCAGTACTGTAAAAAAGATGCTTGAAAAAGGAAGAGCATAAACAGAACATACAAAAATACCGGCTATGAAACCGAAAATCGCCGGGTAAAAAAGAGAGTGCCGCATACGAGCACTCTACTTCTTCGGGATAAAATGTTTATGAATTACTTTCCCCACTCTGCCATGAGCTCCCGCTCTTCATCTTTTGAAAATACTTTTTTATACCTGGTGCCCGCAACACCCTTGACCCGCGCTTCGCATTCAGCCCAGGTCTTGTGCGTTTCCACTTTCTTGTCGATCGCGCTGACATATGAATATGCCGGCTTCCCTGAACGGCTTTTCTTGCCGGCTTTGGCGCTTTTCATCTGCTGGTTTGGCACAAGCGACGCAAGGTCGACCAGGTAGTCGGCGGAAGGGCCGCTGTACAATTCCACTTCTTTTCTATCGGCAAAGTCCGAAGCTATTTCGTCTACCCGCTCGTTGCCGGCGATACCGTTGTGGCCGGCGACATACTTCCATTCAACGTCGCTCTTTGCCTCGACCCGCTCCTCCATCACCGCCGCGAGCACTTCCCACAAGTCGCGGTTCTGGACTTCTTCGCGGCCTTGGGTCGTCCAGCCATTCTTGATCCAGCCTTTGACCCAGGTCGTAATGCCTTGGATCAGATATTTTGAATCGGTGTGAATGACGACATCGTCATCGAGATGGCGGATATGGAGCAGTGCGTTGATGCCGGCCTGAAGTTCCATGCGGTTATTCGTAGTATGCTCTTCGTGGCCGCCGAGCTCGACGACTTTGTTTTCCGAAGGAATGAGTATGACCGCCGCCCAGCCGCCGGGACCGGGGTTGCCTTTCGACGCGCCGTCGGTGAAGATCGTAATGTGGTTGTTGTGTTTCATACGGATATAGTATATCAAATAATATCCGCAATCCTCAGCCGGATTTCCTGCGTGCCGCCGAAGTACGATTTTTCAATGGTCGCAATAAGAGTCAAAGGAATATTTTTTCTGGGTGAAACAGCGAAATCCTCGGGCTTCATGAAAAAACCGATCGCCCTGACTTTTTTATTTTGAGATGTATAAAAAGTGATTTCCAGGTGCTCTTTGGTTTTGCCGAAAAGCTTCACGTCGGCCGGTGAAACATTTTCAAACATGAACAGCGGCTTCGGATTGTCTTTGCCGAACGGCGCAAGCCTGTCTATCATGCTTTGGAATTTCCATGAAACATCGTCGAGCGAAAGCTTTGCCTCAACGTAGAGTGGCTCGACCGGCGCTGCGCTGTTGCCGAGCGCGATCATTGCCTCATGGAGCGCCGCTTCGAACGTGTGGATCTTTTCGCTCTGCACCGCGTAACCGCCGGAAAAAGCGTGGCCGCCGTATTCTACGAAATGGTCTTTGACTTCATCCATAAGCTTGACCAAGTGCGTCACACCGTCGGAGCGGCACGAACCTTTGATGTCTTTTCCCTCTTCGCGGCCCCACAAGAAAACCGGCTTGTTGTATTCTTCGGCGATCGTGTTGGCAGCCAAGCCAAGAAGCGCCGGCCGCCAGAGCGGGTTGCCCATCACGATGACTTTCTGGCCGGAAAAATGTTCGGCGCGCTCGAGCAATACTTTTTTTATTTCTTTTACCGTAGACGCAACAAGCCCTTTGCGTTCGTTGTTGATAGTATCGAGATGCTTGGCAAGCATGTCGCCTTCGGTCTCGTCGCTGGTAGAAAGCAGCTTGAACGCGTCGAGAGGAATTCCCATCCGGGACGCGGCATTGATCCGCGGCGTGATCATGAAACCGACATCGTCTTCGGTGATGTAGCGCTGGTCGGTTTTCATGATCTTCAGCATTTTAATAAATCCTGGCCGGCGGGATTTGCGCAGGACTTTCAAACCATAGGAAGCGAGCACCCTGTTCTCCCCCTGAAGCGGCACCATGTCGGAAAGCGTGGCGATGCCGACCATGTCGAGCAGCCACTTTTCCTGGCCGGGAGATATCACCCCTGCTCGAGTACTCGCTTCCCCTCTTAATTTAAGAGGGGTGGCCGACAGGCCGGGGTGATATTTTTGCAGCAGTGCCTGCACCAATTTAAACGCAACTCCCGAACCGCACAGCATTTTTTCCGGGTAAGTACAGTCTATTCGTTTGGGATTGATAACGGCAAAGGCTTCAGGCAGCCTCTCGCTCGGCAAATGATGATCGGTAACGATCACATCGATCCCCAATTTTTTTGCATGCAAAATTTCTGCATGATCCACAATTCCGCAATCGAGCGTGACCATGAGCGTAACGCCTTTTGCCGGAAATGTATCGAGCGCTTCCATGTGCACGCCGTATCCTTCGTTGTGCCGATGCGGAATATATATTTCAAAATTCTCATATCCTACCAATTTAAAAAAATCACTCATAACGACTGCTGCCGGAATGCCATCCGCATCGTAGTCGCTGTAGATTAAAATCTTCTCTTTATGTTCGATAGCTTTCAAGATTCTTTCTACCGCCTTGTCCATATCCTTCAAAAGAAACGGATCATGGACATGCTTTTCATAATCGGGGTTTAAAAATATTTCAGCCTTCTCGGCCGTATCGATCCCTCTATATATAAGCAGGCTGCGCATAAGCTCGGGGTAGGCTTTGAGGTTTTCATTGGTTTCCGCTGAGACCGGTTCCCGGAGCTTGTAGTTTTTCACTCTTCTATTTTAGCAGATCGGAAAAATAAAAAACGCTGAAATATGTGTGCTAATTTTTTGTTCAGGGAAAAAGAAAACCCCATGCCGGATCGCATGGGGTTTGAGATTTGAAGATATATCTCGAACCTAAGAACGTACTCAAAGAACTAGACCTGGACGACCTTGCGACGAGCGAACACAAACAGACAGTCAGCTTCGTAGAAGATACCAGCGTCGCCGCAGCACGTACTTAGCCACCGACCGTAGTCGTCGTGAACGACACGGAACACGCGGAGGTCGCAGTCGGAGTCAGAAATAGACTTCATTGCCACGACGATCCACTTACACTTACCCTTCGGCTGATCTTTGTACACCAACCGGAGAGCAGGGCCGACTTCATTCGGACAGGGGTCAAGACCGAGCTTAGAGGCATTGACGTAAATGTCCGAGAGCATCGCCACCTTCTTGAAGCCGAGATCAGCGACCGACAATCGAACGAGTTCGATGTCCATTTCCTCGGAACTGATGGTGAAGTCAGGCTTGCCGAGGATATCGTCCGCATATTCGCCGATCTTAAAGCCGTTAGCCTTCATGGCCTGACGATACTCCTCGACGGTTTTCAAGACGCCGAGCCTCAAGGTCTTCCATGTTGGGAGATCCTTGGCGTCGGTCGGGCCGAGGCCGCAGAACTTGCGGAAGTCGGAGCGGTTAATCTTGCCAACATCTGCATCGAGAAGATCAGCCAAGAGGCCCGATGCAAGCAGTGCCTGGAGCTGTTCGAGAGAGATTTCCTTCTTCCGAATGAGATCGAGAACTTGGACCGCTTGAGGCAGGGTTGCCGTTTTCATGACAAATCCTTTCTACGTGCTTTACCCTTAACCTTCAACAAGAAGGCTTCGGGTTCGGCGACTATGTGACAAATTTCGCAGTTAGTTTCAAAGAACTTTGAAAGTGTAGCATAAATCTAAAAAGGTATATTGTCAATAGTTGTTTAGCTCTGCACCAGAGCTATACTGAACGCATGGAAACCTGCATTTTTTGTAAAATCGTAAAAAAAGAAATTCCGGCGCATATCGTATATGAAGACGAGAACTTCCTGGCTTTCCTGGATATCCGTCCGGCTTCTCCCGGCCACACCCAGATTATTCCGAAGCGGCACTACCGGTGGGTATGGGACGTGCCCACCGAAGGCTCGGGAAATATCGGCGAGTATTTCAAAGTAGCGCAGAAAATCGCGAAAGCGCAGATGAAGGCTTTCGATACCGATTTCATCCTAAGTAAAATAATGGGCGACGAAGTCCCTCACGCTCACATCTGGGTTTTTCCGAATAATACTGTGAAGGGCGATTCAAAAGATTTGGAAGGGAATGCGAAAAAGATTCGAGAAAATATATAAATAAAAAAACCAGTGTCGCAAACATGACACTGGTTTTGTGCAGATAACTCAGCGCAAGCAGGCTAGTCAGACTCTGCACTGTATCCGCAGTTTGGACACTTGAAACAAGTTCCGTGGCATCCCATTATGCCTCCACATACATCGCATGCGGGGTTACTCGGGGCCGCGAGTTCCCGCCTCGGTTTTTTGTAAACGCTGAAGTATTCCTTCACTTCAATAAAATACCGAGGACGAGCAGCTCCAGGAAAGCAATCGTGACTTTCTGCCAAGGCATGGCATATTTCGGTGTTAAGGCAATAGTAGCAATCACCAGCACCAGGGCGAAAATCGTTATTGCCCAGCGTGAAAGAAAGCGCCGCATAGCATCTCCTTCTGTAAGCAAGAAACAAACCTGTGGCAAGACTATCAGACTATTTTGATTTTTTCAACGCATCCAAGCCCGGCAATGTTTCGTTGGCAAGATAGTCGAGCATGGCGCCGCCGCCGGTCGAGACGAAGCCGAATTTTTCTTCGATGCCGAGTTCGGCTATCGCTCCGAGCGTATCTCCGCCGCCGACGATTGAAAAAGCTTTGGCCTGCGAGATCATCTCCGCCAATTTCAGAGTCGGCTCTTTATAGCCGTTTTCATAATTGCCCAAAGGACCATTCCATAGGATATAGC
>JARIGY010000095.1 GCA_029288535.1 Candidatus Tayloriibacteriota bacterium
CGTGAAAGATGAGCTTACCCGGGAAGTCAAAGCCGGCAAGGACAAGCATCAGACAAAGCTTCGCGAGGGCAGCCAGAAAATAAAAGATATTCTGAAAACAGGCGAAACAGAAGAGGAAGCGCCGGAAGACAAATACGAAGACACTGTTTAGTAATCCATCTCTTTTTTGCCTTCGGGAATGACGCGAAGGATCTTAAGAAAGCCATCTCTCAAGGTGGCTTTCTTTATGATAACCCTGGTTTTCGCGCCATTTTTTTCAGTGAAAAAATATGTGCCCGGCCATTCGCTGAATGCTTGGATTTTCAAGAAGTTCTGATACGCGTCTGCAGAAAGGTCGATCAAGCCGTCGGCTTTGGTAAATTTTCTGGTAAAAGTAGCCTGAGCGTGGTCCTGCTCTTTCGGTTGGATTTTCTCATCGAGCCATTGCGGGATAAGCTCGACAAGCAGTTTGCCTGCCACTTCGTTGCTTGCTTGCCGCAGCTCGGTAGCGGTCGGCGGCCATGAAGGCGCAGAGACGGAAGCTGTGGCGAGAAGCGGACCGTGGTCCATTTTCGCATCGAGCAGCATGATGGAAATGCCGGGGTTGCGGTCGTCGGCAAGGATCTGGGATTCAATAGGCGACGCGCCGCGGAATTTGGGCAGCAGGGAATAGTGCACGTTCAGGCTGCCGCGGCGGGGAATGTCGAGGATATTTTGCGGAATGATTTTGCCGTAGGCGACGACGATAAAAAGATTCCAATCGGTTTCTTTCAGCACTTCTTCCGCTTCGGCATCGAGTTTTTCCGGCTGAAAGAGGTCGATGTCGTGTTCTTCCGCCCAGACTTTGACCGGGCTTGGAGTGAGAATGAGGTTGCGGCCCTGCGGTTTGTCGGGGTTGGTGACAATAAGCGAAGGAGTAAAGCCTGCTTCGTGGAGTTTTTCAAGTATTTCGACAGCCGGCTCCGGCGTGCCGAAAAAGGCAATGTTAGGAGACTGCTTCATGCTGTTTTTGTTTCTTATCATGATCTTCCGGCGGCATGCTTTCGATATCTTCGGCGGTGTCGATAAAAAGAATGCCGTTCAGATGGTCGGTTTCATGCTGGAATATCTGGGCCAAAAGTCCGGAGGCGCCGCGGGTAAAAACAATGCCGTTCTGGTCGTATGCCTTGAGCGTAGCTTTGGTCGAGCGCGGCACGTTGCCATAAAGCCAGCGGACGGAGAGGCATCCTTCAGGCATTTTCTTTTTTCTTTTTGAAAGCTTGATGATCTCGGGGTTGATGCAGACGAGGTCGGGCGGCGGCACTTCTCCTTCTTCTAGGTCCGGGTAATGCGGAGACAGGATTTTGCCGGAGACGATGAAGATTCGCACCGATTCGCCGATCTGTGGTGCGGCGATGGCTACGCCGTCCTCTTCCTGATAGAGGGCTTTGGTCATGGTCTTGATGATTTTTGTGATGCTTGGCGAAGTGATTTCAGAAAGCGGCACTTCTTCGGCTTTGCGCCGCAATACCGGTTCGCCTTTTTGGACAATGGGGATCATATTGGTATTATAGCAAACTTTCGGGATCGACATTCACCGAGACGTGCGGCGGCAGCGACCGAAGTTTGGCAAGAAGCGGTTTGGAGATCCACTCATCACGTTTGAGCTTGATGAGCGCGTGCAGGATGCTTTTCTTATTGACCGTGTCGATGAAGGCGGGGAAGACGAGCGGCTCGTGCTCTTTGAGGAGCGCCTCAACCGCTTTCATGTCCTGCAGGATCTGTGATTTTTGGCCGCGGATAGTGATTTTGATGAGTGTGGAAAACGGCGGATAGTTGAGTTTTTTGCGCTCCTCTATTTCCTCGCGGTAGAAATCCATGAGGTTGCCCTTGATCGCGTAATCGAAAATATGCTGATCGCGCGAACGGGTCTGGACCAAAAATGTCCTTTGCGTTATCGATCGGATTTTCAAAAGGATGTTCATGATACGCTCGTTGATCCGGAAATCGGGAATGGAAAAGAGGGAGTCGATGGCCGCAACGCCCGAATTGGCAACCGGCTTTTCGAGGTAGAGGAGCGCCATTTCGGTGCCGATAAGGACGCTGCCGGGCGAGTTGTAAAAATCGGCTGCCATGCTGAGAGCCTGCTTGTGCGTGGCGACGTTGTCCTTGTCCATGCGGAAAAATTTCACTTCTGGAAACATGCCGGTCAGGATATCCTGGATAAGCTCGATGCCGATGCCGAGCGTCGTGAGCTTCCAGCTGCCGCAGATCCGGCAGCGCTCCTCGGCGCTTCGCCGTTCGCCGCAGCGATGGCACAGGAAATAATTGCCCTCGGCGCCGTGATGGAGAATGATCGGCGCGCTGCACCGGCTGCAGATCACTGTCGTCGCGCAATCGCCGCAGACTGTCATTGGGGAAAGGCCGCGCCGTGCCGCCAGGATGAACATATGCTCGCTGCTCTCTTTGTTTTTCTTTATCAGCGCCTCGAGCTCGTCGCTCACGATCCGAAACTCCGGCTTCTCGAGAAGCTTGTACTTTTTCATATCGATAAGCGTGTCCTTCGCTGTCGACATCGAGCGGAACTTGAGCGGCGAGAGCTCGGCCATCTCGCCATTTTTTGTGCGCCAAAGCGTCTCGGTCCGCAGAAGCAGGTCGCCGAAAATAAGCTTGGCGTGGACGCGCTTGGCAAAGAATTCGGCAAATGTCCGGATATCGAGGTATGGCCGCACTTGGAGCTTGTAGCTCGTTGAGCTTTCCCGCTCGACGATTATCAGGCCGATGTCGTGGCGCGGAATGCCCAGAAACGCTCCGGTCATGATGATGAGTACAGGGTGCGTCTCGCCGATTATTTTATTCCATGTGGCCAGCAATTCTTTTTTGTTGAGCGAGGCATTGAGGACGTGCGTGTATTCCTCGATGCCTTTCGGCAGCTGTTCGTACATTTTTTTTGCGTCCTGGATAGTCGGCAGGCAGAAGAAAACCGAGCGCTTCCTGGCGAACTGTTCGCGGATCAGGCTTTTGTAATGGGCTACGCGCTCTTCTTCGTCGGCCTGGAGGGCGTGCGGCTCGGGCGTCGTTTCTGGCGCTTTCTGTTCGGTTATCGGCATTTCCGCATGGTCGATCTTGTCAGACTGCTCAAGAATCGATTTTGATGTGATAGAGGCGAGTACGCTTCCCGTCGAGCCGGCAAAATATTCGGCCGCGTCTTTGGCGGCTTCGATGAACGCCGGCAGAAAGACCGGTAGCATTTTGAGCTTGCCGATTTTCTTGATCATGAACGGCGAATTTTTGAGTTCGCTTTTCATGTCTTCGGCCGGTTCGACGGACACGACAAGGGCGGGAAGAGTGCGGTTGCGCACCGGCACTTTGACCACCGCTCCGGGCTGCACTTCGGACGCGGTAAAATAGGACAATGTCTCCTTGTTGATGCCTCGGGCTATGGGAATGACGTGGACGATGTTCATGAGGGTTTTCGTAGCCCCATCATGTCAAAAAAAATAGTAAAAGACAAATAAAAGGCCCTGCGAAAAACTTCGCAGGGCTTTGAAAGTCCAAAGACCCAATGATCAGAGGATTTATCTTTTTACTGAAGGAATGATCTCGTCAAGAAAGCCGAATTTCAAGGCTTCCTCGGCGGTGAAGCACTTTTCTTTCTTTGACCACTCTTTCAGTTGCTCATTCGACTGCTTGCTTCGATCGGCGTAGGTTTTCAGCTGCTCCTCGTGAAGTTCCTGAACTTCTTTAAGGTAGTCTGCCCAATCGTCCGCGTCAATCCGCTTGCCATTTATGGCTGGGGCGTGGAACAGGAAGTTGGCTCTCGGGTATGCCAACCGTTTGTGGCATGATTGAAGGATTCTGAATCCAGCCGAGAATGCATCTGCCACCACAACTCCTCTTACTGAAGCAGCTGACTGTGAGAGTGCGTCACAGATACAGAGGCTTTTCTTCGTGTCACCTCCGGTGCTGTCGATAAACAATGTAATTGGCGCATCGCCAGTGGTATTAAGGTAGAGAATCAGGCGAGTGATTTTCATCTGGATATCGTCGTCCACCTCTCCTTGCAGAAGAATCTGGCGTTTTGAAAGCAACGCATCAAAAATCTCAGAACTGCGATTCGTAATGTCCATCTGGAACTCCTTTGGGTTTGAACTTGAAACTGAAAATAGGTTACTCTACTGGAATAATGAAGTCAAATTTTAAAACTCCCTCAAAATAGTGATCTTCGCGCCGAGCGAGTTGAGTCGTCCGACAAGGTCTTCGTATCCTCTATTAATAGAGTAGATATTGCGCAGGGTCGAAGTGCCTTCGGCGGCAAGCATGCCGATAAGGAGAATAGCAGCCGGTCGAAGGGCGGGCGGGCAGACGACTTCCGCGGCTTTGAGCTTGGTGATGCCTGTTATGTAGAGCCGATGCGGGTCGACAAGCGTCGTGTTGGCATTGAGCTTGTCGATGTCTTTGATGTGGATCGCGCGTTTTTCGTATGGCCAGTCGTGGATGAGCGTAGTGCCTTCGGCCTGGGTAGCGATGATGGCGAAGAACGGCAGGTTGTCCATGTTGAGTCCTGGGTATGGCCGGCACTCAATTTTTTCTTCAAGCGCGGTAAGTTTTGACGGAAGGGTTTTGATATCTACCAAATTAGTTTCGCCGTTCAGGGCTTTATATTTCTTTGAAAGCTTGTATTTGAAACCCATTTTCTCGAGTTTGAGAAGTTCGAGCTCAAGAAAGTCGATCGGCGCGCGCTTGATCGTAATCGAAGACTTGGTAACGATGGCGGTCGCCAGGAAAAACATCGCGTCGATAGGGTCTTCGGAAAGATAGTAGGTGACCGGAACGTCGATGTCTTTGACGCCATGCACGATGATCGTCGTCGTGCCGATGCCTTCTATTTTCACGCCGCACTTTTGCAAGTAAAAGCAGACTTCCTGGCCCATGTAGTTGGCCGAAGCGTATTTGATGACAGTCGTACCGGGAATGCCGGCTGCCGCGATGATGGCATTTTCGGTGACTGTATCGCCGGATTCGTAGAGGACAACTTCGGCAGGGTGAAGCTCGGGAGCGGAGATCTCGTAATGCGTTTCCTTTGTTTCTATAGTCACGCCGAGTTTTTCGAGCGCATAGAGGTGCGGCTTGACGGTGCGGGAACCGAGCTTGCATCCGCCCGGCTGGGGAAGCTTGAATTTTTTAAAAGAATGGATGAGCGGCCCGATAAGCATGATGATGGAACGGGTCCTTGCGGCGGCTCTTTTGTCGAGATTTTTCAGATCGAATTTCTGCGGCGGTTTGATCTCCAGGTCGTTGCCGACCCATTTTACCGAAATGCCGATCGAGGTGAAGACTTCAATCATGCGGCTGACTTCTTCTATCTTGGGGACATTTTTAAGAATCGTCTTATTTTTATTCAAAAGGGAAGCGGCAAGCAGGCCCATAGCGCCGTTCTTCGAGGTTTTGGTGACAATATCGCCATGCAGCTTGCTGTTGCCCTCGACTTTGATGTTGAGCGCGCCGTTTGAGACCTGGACGATGTCGCGGTTGAGCGCTTCGCTGATCTTGGAAAGCATTTCGGTCGAGAGGTTCTGCTCGCCACGCTCGATGCGGGCCACGGCGCTCTGGGTCGTGCCGAGCTTGACCGCGAACTGCTCCTGGGTAATGCCGCGCTCCAGCCGGAGGGCGGAAATAAGCTTGCCGATGCCGGCGATGCTTTCTCCGGCCGTCGGTGCCGTTGTTATTGTTTCTGCCATATCCCAACAGTATAGCATATATGCTATACAACTCAAGTGTTGATAACTTCTCACGTATCTGCTAGTCTTCACCTAGACTCAGAAGTTTAACCCGGAAAGGAAGCTGTCATGCAGCTAACACGAGAAGAAGTTCGTTCGAAGGTTCGAGATGTGATTGTTGACGCGCTTGGTGTCGACGAGGATGAGGTTGTGTCCAAAGCCTCACTGTCTCGCGATCTCGGTGCAGAGTCGATCGACTTTCTCGACATCACCTACAGGCTTGAGAGAGCATTTACTACTGATCCTGGTCAGCCCTTCAAGATTCCTTACGGAGAGTTGTTTCCTGCGATGTGGCCTGGTGATGTTCCTACTGAGCCGAATTACATCAGAAATGGAATCGTAACGGAGAAAGGATTGATGCTTGCTCGGCAATGTTACCCGGATATAAAAGATTTAGACTGCGAGATGACATTCATCGAACTTCGGGATCGATTGCTGGTTGTGGCTCAAATTGAAAATTACATGCTGCGGCGACTTGGCCTTTAAGATCCGAGCCGCAACAAACCTGACTCGGGCCGTACATCGGTTCGAGTTTTTTATTTGCTTACTTTAAAAAAAGCCGTATGATACAAAGATAAAACGCACTATTTTCATGGCACCCTTTTCAAAAAAACTCGGCATCGATTTGGGAACGGCGAACACGCTTGTTTTCGTGCCAGGCAAAGGCATTGTTCTTAATGAGCCTTCGGTCGTGGCTGTCTCGGAACAGGACAACAGGATCCTTGCCGTCGGCCTTGAAGCCAAGAAGATGATCGGCCGCACGCCGGACAACATCATCGCGTATCGGCCGATGAAAGACGGCGTCATTGCAGATTATAGAGTGACCGAGGCGATGCTTCGCTATTATATCAACAAAGCCCTTGGCAAATGGAACTTTACCAAGCCTGAAGTAATGGTCTCGGTGCCGGCTGGTGTGACTTCCACAGAGCGCCGCGCCGTCATCGAGGCAACGATAAAAGCCGGAGCAAAAAATGCCTATGTTGTCAAAGAGCCAATTCTCGCGGCTATCGGTGCCGGCATTCCCATCCAGGAAGCGGTCGGGCACATGATCGTCGACATCGGCGGCGGCACGACCGATGTGGCTGTAATCTCCCTCGGCGGCATCGTCGCTTCGACTTCGGTGAAAGTTGCCGGCAACAAAATAGATACGGCCATCATAGATTACGTCAAAAAAACCTTCAACCTCTCTATCGGCGACAAGACTTCCGAAGATATCAAGATACAGATCGGTTCCGCGATCCCGCTCGAGGAAGAACTCTCAATGATGATCAAGGGTCGCGACTTCGTGACCGGTCTTCCGCGCTCTGTGGAGATCAGGACAAATGAGATCGTAAAATGTTTGGCCAAGGAGCTCCGCGATATGATCCAGGCCATCAAAGTCGTCCTGCAGGAAACGCCACCCGAGCTCTCTGCCGACATCATCGACCAGGGCATCATCATGACCGGCGGTTCGTCCATGCTTCGCAATCTGCCCGAACTTGTCTTCCGCCGTACGGGTGTCAAAGCTGTGCTTGCCGAAGATGCGCTTTATTGCGTCGCTAAAGGCACCGGCATTGCTCTCGAACATCTCGATACGTACAAGAAAAGTATTATTTCGAAAAGGTAAATAAAAAAACCTCGAACCGGATCCGGTTCGAGGTTTTTGCTTGTGGGAAAGAGCGGAAATCAACAGTTACCAAGAGTCCGGGACATCCACCTTTTAATGTGTTTTCCGAGCTCATGAAGAAATCTTGCATCGACTGCCTTAGCATACATTCGGTCATACCGAGTGTGGAAATGCCGACGAGCAGAGTGTTCTTTGAAGATTGCTTCGGATGACATTTTCTTGATACGGGCAGGAATCCTGGCGATCTTTCTCTTCGTCTTTTCCGCGGTTTCTCTTCTGAGATCACTCCACTTTTTAGTGGGTTTTTTGGCCACGGCAGCCTCCTTGTAAATGTGTATGATTCTTCCTACTTTATAGCATGTTATTTATGATTCGGAAATAAAAAACTCTCAAACCGAATGCGGCCTGAGATTTTTGCTTTTAAGAAAGAGCTGGAATCATCCATCTTTTCAGGATTTCCTGCAAATATCTTCTATCAACGGCTTCGGCCTAGAGTCGGTCGTATTCAGTGTTGACTCCTCGATCATAAAAATGCCAGTGACTACTTATAACTTGTTCCAAATTCATAGTGGCGACTTTGGCAGGAATGTCTGCGATGTCTTGCCCTTTCCGTTCTTCATACGCAGCCAGCATTTCTCGTGCGCTATGGGCCATGCGACCTCCTTCTTGTTAGAGCTATGGTTCTTCCAGCTTTATAGCATATAATAGTATCAAATGAAAATCCTGGCTGAGACATTTGAAAATACCGGAACTATCCATCACGCATACATACTTGAAGGCGACCAGGTCGCTGTGCGGGCGGAGCTTTTTGATTTTTTAAATGTGAGTTTTAAGCATCCGACGAAAGCCAACCCTGATTTCTGGCATGAGCAGTTTGAGACGTTCAGCATCGACGACGCGCGCAAGCTCAAGGAAATGCAGGCTCTGAAGCCGATCGCTTACGCGCGGAAAATATTCGTGGCGGAGGTGCTGAGCATGACAGCGGAAGCCCAGAATGCGCTATTGAAAATATTCGAAGAGCCGGCAGCCGGCACGCATTTTTTCATTATCGCGCATTCGGCTGAACTTTTTCTGCCGACATTGAGGTCTCGCGTTGTCGTGGTGGCTGGTGAGTCGGATTCAGACTCAGGCACCGTTCTTGCTAAAAAGTTCTTAGCGCTTTCCATCTCGGAACGCCTGGCTTTTGTCGCGCCTATCATAGAAGAAAAAGACAAAGCTCAGGCGAACAGCCTGGTAGATGGC
>JARIGY010000107.1 GCA_029288535.1 Candidatus Tayloriibacteriota bacterium
TCCCCCTCTATAAGTCTGAGGGGGATTTTTTATACTTAATTTCTCTACCGACAACTCTACCTTACGCTTTATGCTGATCGCTCGGGTTGGTTTTCCGTTCGGCTTTGGTGATTTCCCTGTTTAATTTATTGAGTGTTACAAAACCCTTTGTGTGAAGAGCGGCTGCGGCCTGGTCTGGCACCGCCTCCGACAGGCTCTGCTGGAGAGGAGCGTCTTTCTCCATCGGCATTTCGCTTTCTATTTCGAGCGTCTGCTGAAGCGGCGCGGCGAAAGGCGCCTGGACTTCCGCCGGCGAGAGCGATGCGAGGACAGGTTCTTCTTTTTTGAACTTGATGGCGCCGAAACCGAGCTTGCCGATCTGGGCCGCTTTATTCACGCTCACCGTACTCTGCTCCGCGGTATGGCGGGGCTTCATGTGCAGATAATATGTCGACTTGAGACCCTTGTCCCACGCGGTCTGGTAGATATGCATCGTCTCGTCGATGTCGCGGGTTTCGAGGTACATGTTGCGGGAAAGCGCCTGGTCTACCCATTTCTGAGCGCGGGCCGCAACTTCAATGAAAGCGAACGGCGAAGTCGTAAACGACGTCTTGTAGATGTCTTTCAAATGCTGGGGAATTTCTTTGATGTTGGAAATATCGCCCTGGTGCTCGATGATATCCTGCTTCACTTTGTCCCAGATATTCATATTCTTGAGATCCTTGACCAGGTTGTGATTGATGTCCATGTATTTGCCGGAGATTTTGTTTCGGGAGAATACCTGGGCAAAACGCGGGTCGATGCCCGGAGTCGTGCCGACCACAAGACCGATGTTTGCGTTCGGAGCGACAGCCATGAGCGTAGCGTTGCGCATGCCTTTTTTCACCTTCTCGCGGAGCAGATCCCAGTTGAGGCCTTTGTGCTTGCTTTCCTTTGAAACAGTAAGCGGCTTGCCGCGGTCGGCCTCGAGCGTCTTGATGGAGTCAATCGGCACTTTGCCCTTTGACCATTCGGAACCCTGAAAATGGGAGTAGCTTCCCCGAACCTGCGCTAGGTTTGCGCTTTCATCTATTGCCATATAACTCACGAATTCGAAGATCCGATCGGCAAAATCCCAGGCATGCTCCGAGTCGTAACTCATGCCGAGCTGCTCGATAGTGTCCGAGAAACCCATCACTCCCAAGCCGATCGCCCGGTTTTCCCGATCTGATTTTGTAGCTTCGGGAATCGGAAGACGGTTGATGTCGATAAGGTTGTCGAGCTGATGGATCGCCAGGCGGACCGATTCTTCAAGCTTGCTCCAATTGACTTCCTTGTTGCGGACATGGGCGGCAAGGTTGAGCGATGCCAGGTTGCAGACAGCCACGTTTTCACGGTCCTGAGGCAGGCAGATCTCGGTGCACAGGTTCGACATGTGGATCGTGCCGGTATTGTTGTTCAAAGCGCGCAGGTTGATCGTGTCTTTCCATACAAGCCAAGGATGCGACGTTGTCTGAAGTGCGGTAAGGATCAGGCGGAATTGCTCCCGAGCTGGCACTTTTTTGTATGTGCGCATTTTGCCTGCATCGGCAAGCTCGGTGTATTCGTTATAGCGCTTAGAGAATGCAGCACCGTACAATTCATTCAAATCCCCCGCATCTGCCGGGTCAAACATGTACCAATCTGCGCCATCCTGCACCCGCTTCATGAATTCATCGGACATGAATACCGCGGTGTTGGCCGTGCGCATTCGCATATAGTCGTCGCCGGCATTGTGCTTCCAGTCCAAAAACTCCGGGAAATCCAAGTGCCAGTTTTCCATATAGAAGGCCAGAGCGCCTTTCTTTTTTCCTCCGCGCTGGATAGCGC
>JARIGY010000028.1 GCA_029288535.1 Candidatus Tayloriibacteriota bacterium
GTGCAAACACTCACCACTTTTTTCTTTTTTAACTTCCCTTCTAGTTTTTTAATTGCTTCAGGAATATCTTTAAAATTCTTTACCGGAAGTCTAACTGAACCTTCAAAGTGTCCTACCGCATGCTCATAGTCATTGCGCATATCAACTACGACAAAATCTTCCTGGTTATCAAAAAGGTTTTGTAGTTCATCGGGAGAAATATATTTTCCTTTTTTAAACTGTTTTTCTTTACTCAGATCGGCAGTACCCGTTCCCAAAGTAACAATTTCTTTACGCGCTTTTACAATAAGTTTGGGAAACGCATTGCCCGTTCCCGCACTCTTTTTAAAATCAATATCAGCAAAACGAGGATCTTGCTGCATTGCATGAATATATTTTTCGGTGTTTTCTGTAAGCCCTTCTACCGTTCCATTTATGCCCTCTTCTGAAACTAAAATTCTGCCTTTAAGGCCAAGCTTCTCACAGAGGGCTCGCTGCTCATCGCGAAGTTGCGCTGGGTTCTCTATATATGTGTATTTGTAATAGAGAAGAATGGTGTACATGCCGAACAGTTTTGTGGACCCTACCGGATTCGAACCGGTGACCTCCACTTTGCAAAAGTGGCGCTCTACCAACTAAGCTAAGGGCCCGAACGGAGACAAAACGGGGCACTGGGGGAAGCCAGATGAATATACATGACTTTTGGATCTTTTTCAATTATACTTCACCGCCAGAACAGACACACCGTCAATTCCGAACGATCTACCATGAAAATCACATACCCCTTGGTCATTGCGGCCTGCATGGCGCACTGCCCGAGTTTCGCCGGATCCGAGAGACTGTTTGATGTGTCAGTCACATCAGACATTGTTACCCTAAGCGAAATGACTGTCTCGGCCAAAAAAATCGTCGAGCCTTCGCACAAGATCGAACTATCAGACCTCACCATTCGCCAGCTCGAACGATATTTCGAAGACGAAAGCCGGATGCATTCCATTCGCAAGCTCAGATATTCTGATCCGTCCAAAGAGTTTTTGACGCCTTCAATTGCCGAGGACGTTCAGTTTCGCCCGCTCTCGCCGGTATCATCGGATATTGCGGCACGGCTTGCCGGAGGCTTCCGTATGTGGAATACGACGTATTTTTACGTCAACACAAAAGGGAAGCTGTCCTACGACGTCGATGCCAGCACAAAGCTCAGTTTTGGACCCATGCCGCACCGGTCCCTAGGACTCGAATATACGCATAAATTCTGATTTTTTCACAAGCAAGAAATCCCCAGGGATGGCTTGCTTTTTTAATTAATTATGTTATGGTGCGAATGGAAATCATCGGTCCAGCTTCGCTCCAAGTTTGGCCTCTCAACCACAACACTGTTCCTCCTGTTCAATGAAAAAATACATCGCGCTGGCCGCTTTTCTGGTCAGCCTCTTCGTCAGTTCGGGCTCCGCCCAGGTCATTTTCAGCGACCTGCACGGCTCCTATTCATCGATTGATTCCGGATGGGTTGTCCTGCCCGGAGTCGTCCACGACAGCATTGTCGCCGATACTGCAAGTGCCGGCAACAACGCACTCAAGATCAGTACGATCTCGAATGACTTCTATCCGGCCGATTCGGGCCTCCAGGCGTTCAATACGACTGGGCTCATGCATTCAGTCAGTGCGTCGGGCATGTGGACTGTCGATACGTCGATCGGCGTCAAAGCCGGAGATTTCGGGAGTTTTCCCGCGATCACCGACGGAGCCGTCACGCCGTACTTCAGATCAAAACTGGATATCCTCGCTGGAGGTCATGATATTAGCGTCGTCCTCGGAAATCATTACTACCAGGTAAATTCGGGCGATCTTCCGCAGCGGCTGGTATTCTCCATCTTTGTTGATGGAACCGATACCTTCAATGCCATCGGATGGTCTCCGACATCGGCCGACCTCATTAGTCAGGCACAGCACTACGATCCGACCCGTTTGCTTTGGCAGACGATGCAGGTAAGTGGAAATTCCTCGACGGGCGATGTCCATTTCGCACTCGAAGGATTTGACCTGTCAGTATTCGATCTCAACCTTGGCGCCAACCTTGACCTATCGAGCATTTCGCTCTCCAACGTCAATAATGGCGACTCGTTTGATTCGTACTGGAAGGATGTCACTGTCACCAATCAAGCATTGCCTTCGGTCGGCGCGGTGCCAGAACCTTCGACCTATGGACTTGTTGGCGCTCTCGCACTGCTCGGACTCGTCGGATACCGACGTTTCGGCCAGAAGAAGACCGTTTAGTTGTTCTTTGATCCTGTTTTGATACTACAAACCGCTCGTTTATTCGAGCGGTTTTTTATTGCATTCACTGGCGCTACGCTCCTTAATTCTGTGGACCTATCGAGAATCGAACTCGAGTCTCGGCAATGCGAATGCCGCG
>JARIGY010000069.1 GCA_029288535.1 Candidatus Tayloriibacteriota bacterium
ATGTGTATAAGAGACAGCTGTATGAATGCAAAAGGATTTTGATGTTTGGAATAGCCTGAAAAAGAAAATCAATAAAGACAGCTGTTCGAACGAAGCGCTTGATAAATAAAATCGGCATGATTGATGAGTCAATATTCAATGACATACGAAAAACCGTCAAAGCTTTACTTTGACGGTTTTTGTTCTCCCTCACATGAGGGCAAGGCCGAAGCCATTTGTATATAAAGACTAACAAAACAGCCAATTCTGTCAATGATACCGGTTAACAGCCCTTCATTTTTTCTTTAACTCATGATGATACGCTTTCGTCATGAGTTTTTCAAAAGTATACAGTGCTCAGGCAAGCATCACCAATGCCACTATTATCAGCGTAGAAATAGATCTTTCCCGCGGCCTGCACGCGTTCGCCATCGTCGGCCTGCCGGACAAGGCAGTAGAAGAGTCGAAAGACCGGATCGCCGCAGCGATCAAGAACAGCGGCTACGATTCGCCGAAAAGCAAAAACCAAAAAGTAGTCGTATCGCTCGCGCCGGCCGATGTCAAAAAAGAAGGACCGTCTTTTGACGTGCCGATGGCTCTGGCGTACCTGCTTGCTTCCGACGATATCCGATTCGACCCCGAAAGCAAAATCTTCCTGGGCGAACTTTCGCTTGATGGGGAAGTGCGGCCGATCTCCGGCGTACTGCCTCTGGCCCGCGAAGCCGAGAAGCAGGGTTTCAAGGAAATATTCGTGCCGGTTGCCAACGCCCGGGAGGCGGCGCTTATTAAAAACATAACAGTGTACGGCGTAAACACATTGAGCGAAATCATCCTTCATGTGAATACGAAAAAGAATCGCGACAACCCGGCGCCGCAAGTGCTGCTTACTCCGCAGGCGATAACGAAAATCGAGGGAGTATCGGTGCTTGCGCCGAGCGATATCGACATGAGCGACATTCACGGCCAGGAGGGAGCGAAACGCGCACTGGAAATCGCGGCGACCGGCGGACACAATATCGCCATGTTCGGGCCGCCCGGCACCGGCAAAACGATGCTTGCCCGGTCTTTTTCCCGGCTTTTGCCGCCGCTCACGTTCGACGAAGTGCTCGAAGTCACTTCCATCCATTCCGTAGCCGGCATTCTTAAGGATGACCTTGTCCTTATTCCGCCGTTCCGTTCGCCGCACCACACCTCGTCGCACATTTCCATCGTCGGCGGCGGTTCGTTTCCAAAACCCGGAGAGATAACCCTGGCCCACCGCGGCGTGCTTTTCATGGATGAATTTCCCGAGTTCGACAGGCGGGTGATAGACGCGCTGCGCCAGCCGCTCGAAGACAGGGTAGTGACCATCGCCAGAGCCAAAGGCACCGTCACATTTCCGGCCCATGTCATGTTCATCGTCGCCATGAACCCGTGCCCGTGCGGCAACTTCGGCAGCAAGCAGAAGGAATGCATTTGCACTGCCGCGCATTTGGGCAGGTACCGCCGGCAGATTTCCGGACCGATCATCGACCGCATCGACATGTGGACGGAAGTTTCGGCCATCAGCCATGCATCGCTCAGCGAACAGTCGAAAGGCGAGTCATCTCAAACCATTCGCAAACGAGTCCGGACAGCGCGAGACATTCAGCAAAAAAGATTCCAGGATCACCCGCGAAAGATCCGGCTCAACAGCGAGATGAGCGCCAAGGACATTCCCAACTTCTGTGTTTTCTCTGCCGAAGCCAAGCAGGTTCTCAATGCCTCTTCCGAGAAAATGGGCCTTTCCGGCCGCGCCCACCACAAAATGATGAAGCTTGCCCGCACCATCGCCGACCTCCGCGGCGACGAGCTCATCGGAAGAGAAGCGATCCTCGAAGCGCTGCAATACCGGCAGAAGGATTTTCGGGGAGCATGAATATGAAAGAAGATTTTGAAGAAATCAAGCAGAAAAACGAATCCTATTATAAATTGATCGGGGAGATTTTTTGTCCTTACTTCCAGGAACAGATAAGCTTTAACGTTCAAGGTTTAGAACATCTGAAATTTAAACAGCGTGATAAAGCTCGGCCTGAACAGGATCAATATATGAGATTCAAGCTTTTGTATCTTGCTCCCGAAATTTTAAAAAAAATCCCATACTATTCAAGGTATTTTGGAGACCAAACGATTTGAGAGAGTGCGCATGAATAATCGAACGGACACTGTTTTAAAACCTGTCATGTATTATGAATTCATATCAGTAATTAAAAGAAATAGGGTTAAAATAATTGTTAAACAGATCGATAATGGAAAGAAGTTTTTTTGGAGCATTATTCCATTTTGGGGTATGGATAAAGAAACGATAACCCGCCTGCTCCATGAAGGCATCCCTGAGGAAGATTAGCAACAAAAAAACCGCCGGATGGCGGACTCTTTGTTAGCGTCTGGCTACAGCTTAATGCCGTGAGAGGGCGGACCCTTCCAAACGCCTATTTATAAGACTACCAAAACAGTGACTTCTGTCAATGAATTTTTTTCTAACTTCTCTTCATTTTTTCTTTATCGGCTGTTTTAGAACGGATTCACAATGCCGTTTCGGATCTCGAAGTGGACATGGCAGCCGGTGACGCCGGAAACTTTGCCGGTATTGCCGAGCAAGCCGATCATCTGGCCCTGGGTGACTGAGTCGCCGACCGCTACGGAAAGCGCCTGCATGTGGCCGTACAATGTCTGCGAGCCGTTGTTGTGGCTGATAACGATATAATTGCCGTATCCGCCGTTCCATTGGCCATCACTCTTGGTGACGATGATGCTGCCGGCGGCTGAAGCGTAAATAGGGGAGCCGCAGGCTTCCGCAAGGTCGACGGCGTTGTTGCCGTGAATGCCCTGAGTGCGGATGCCGCCCTTGATCGGCCTTATATAGTAGCCGTCATCTGCTGCCACTTCGTCTGCACCGGTCAAACCGGCGCCGGCAGCAACTCTTGCCGCTTTTCTGATCAGGCCGGAACCTTTTGATTTTGAAGTAGAAATATTCGATGTGCCGGTCGAAGCCGTCGCTGTCAATTCGCCGTCGGGGATGACGATAAGGTCGCCTTTTTTGATCGTGCTGTTCTGGATATCGTTGAAGGAGATGATTTCATCGACATCGCCGTTGTATTTTTTCGCTATGGATTCAAGCGTATCGCCGGCAACAACCTTATGCTGAACGCCGGAGATAGGCAGCACGACCAGGCTTTGGCCGATCTTCAGGCTGGCGGAACGGCTGAGGTTGTTGGCCCAGATGATAGTATTGGAGGAAACACCGAACTTTTTGGCGATGCCTCCGATAGTATCATCAGCTTTTACGGTATAGGTGATGATCTCGTTGTTCTGCTGAGTGGTGATGGTGTCCGGAACATTTACGGAAGTGTCCGCCACAAGCGCGCCCGCTTCAACATGCACATCAGCCGCTGTCTGCGTAGCATTTGTATTCTGATTCACCGGAGCTTCGAGCAACGGCATCGTCTGGGAATTGACGTCGGGAACATTGTCGCTGGCCGAGGCAGACTTCGGACTAAAAAGAGCGGCAACTGCAGACAGAATACTCGCCTCGGCCTGGCGCGGCACGAACATAAGGCCGACAGGAAGAATAACCCGAAAGGCGAATAATCCTATAAAAATCGATTTTGTCACCCAGCCGGCGATAGTCTTCGTATCGTGCCGCTTAGGATCCTGTGAGGGGAGTGGGATAAGCCTATGGTTAAAGGTTCGTCCGGGGTTTTCTTTCGTGATATGGCTCTATATGGCCATAAATTCGTTTCTGAGCTACGGTATTTGGCAAGCGAAATGCAGAGCCAGAGTTAACTGTATACTATTAGCTCAGCAAGTCAACGAGATATCCACAGGCACAATATATGCTACACTGTGTCCATAAAGTGCCGTTTTATGCTTTCCAAACTCATTCAATTCATAAAAAATCTTCATCCGATCAGAAATTTTGCCCGACCTATCAACCAACCTCGAAACAATTACGCCACCGTCTCCTTTTCATACCAATCCTTAGCCCGCGAACTGGCCGAACCTGTCCGCCTTGAAACGGTCATTCCCACTTTTCACGAACAGGAAACTTTATCCGGCAATGTCGTTACCGCGTCGCACGACGAACATGAAGAGCAGGAATCTACTTCCGTCATGGTGATGCAAAAAGTCGAGATCATGCGCGAAACCGACTTTATTCTGGCGAGCGAAGTCCAAAGCGAAGAGTATCAGCCGGCTGAGAAAGTGATAAAGCTGCGGGTTAAGGAAGCCGGCGAGGAAGAACCTCTGGTTCTCGAATTGCCCGGCACTGTAATGCAGGAGATGCCAATGCCAGTTCCCGAAAAAGCTCCCGGAAAGAAGCGCGTCGTTAAGAAAACCGCAAAAAAAGCCGAAAAAATAGTAAAGAAGCCTGCTAAAACAAAGAAAAGCGCGAGCGTTTCGCCCCGAAGAAAGAAGGAAGTGCCGCCGGAAGCGCGCGGGTTTGGATATTGAATCGGAAAATGATAAAGTAGGTGGAAATGCACTACTTAGACGGCCTCAATAATCAGCAAAAAGAAGCGGTCGCTCACACTGAGGGACCGCTTTTGATCTTGGCCGGCGCCGGGGCAGGCAAGACCAAGACCGTAACGTACCGGATCCTCCACCTTATCAAGAGTGGCGTCTCTCCCAAAAATATCCTGGCGATCACGTTCACCAACAAGGCCGCGAAGGAAATGCGCGAGCGGATAGAGAAGCTCATCAATGAAGACACCGAACTCAACCTGCCGATTTCCCAGGAAGGCCAGCGGGGCGAGAAGCCGTTCATGAGCACGTTTCATGCGCTTGGCGTCCACATCATCAAGGAAAACAGCCAGCTGCTCGGCTTGCCGCGGCACTTTGCGATCTTCGATAAGTCCGACTCGAAGCGCGCGATAAAAGACGCGGTGGAAGAAGCCGGCCTCGACCCGAAGCAGTTTGAACCGGCCAAGATCATGAATGCGATTTCAAAGGCAAAGGGCGACTTGGAAACGGCCGAGACGTTCGGCGCCAAAGCCGGCAACCAGTACTTTCCGCGCATTGTTGCCGATATCTGGAAGCGCTACGAAGCCGCGCTTCGCCGCGACAAGGCTTTGGATTTTGACGATCTGCTCTTGAAAACAGTGCTGCTTTTGCGCAACCACAAAGAAGTCCTCGAGCACTATCAGAATATTTGGAAATACGTCCACGTCGACGAGTACCAGGACACCAACAAAGTCCAGTATTCCATCTCCAAAATGCTTGCCCAAAAAAGCAGTAACATCTGCGTGGTGGGGGACATCGACCAGATGATCTATTCCTGGCGCGGCGCCGACATCCAGAATATTCTGGATTTTGAAAAGGATTATCCCGATGCCAAAGTCGTCCTGCTTGAAGAGAATTACCGTTCGACCCAGACCATTCTCACCGCTGCCAACCGTGTCATCGTTAAAAATAAAAACAGAAGGGAGAAAAATCTGTTTACGAAAAACGGCGAGGGCGAACCTATCGGCATCTTCGCAGGCTACGACGAAGCCGACGAAGCCGACTTCATCGCCGAAAAAACCCAGGAACTTATCCGCAAGGGCGTCGAGGCAAAAGAAATTTCGGTTCTGTACCGAGCCAATTTCCAATCGCGCATTCTCGAAGAGGCGTTCTTGCGGGCTGGCATCAGCTACCAGGTTTTGGGCGTGCGCTTTTTCGAGCGGAAAGAAGTGAAGGATATCCTGTCATACCTGCGCGCGGCATTGAACCCAGACAGCATGGCCGATTTGAAAAGGGTGATCAACGTGCCGGCACGAGGCATCGGCAAAGTCACTATTTTGAAAATCCTCGCCGGCCAGCGCGACACCTTGCCGGCAGCGACCAAGAAGAAAGTCGATGAATTTTATGCCATTTTGGCCGCAGTCAAAGAAAAATCCGAAACCGAGAAAGTCAGCGAGATCGTGAAGTTCATCATCAAAGCGACAGGCATCGAGTCGGCGCTCAAAACAAGCGGCACCGAAGACGATTTGGAACGCCTGGAAAACATCAAGGAACTTGTAACGCTTGCGACCAAATACGACCTCGAAGAAAGCTCGCAGGCCGGCCTGGAAAGCCTGCTTGCCGACGCTGCCTTGGCAACAGACCAGGATTCGCTCATCAAGAGCCAGAACGCCGTGAAGCTCATGACTGTCCATGCGTCGAAAGGCCTCGAG
>JARIGY010000034.1 GCA_029288535.1 Candidatus Tayloriibacteriota bacterium
GGGCTATGGTGCTCATGTAGAAAACATACTAACACATGTGTTTGGAAGCGCAAGAGCCGAAATGGGGTCAGGAGCCATTGCATTTCTTTATAAAATCTTCATGGAAATTTCATAATGGAGTGGTATACTTTTTATAACTATGAAGAAAGCAAAGAAGAAAATCACTTTGGAAAGCATTTCGGAATCATTAAGCGATGTGGCTGAAGCTGTGAGAAGCATTATAACCAATATGGTGACCAAGAAAGAATTCAGTGAACGTCTCGGTGAGGTGGATAAGCACTTTGATGCGATGGACGAACGCTTTGATGCAATGGATGTGCGTTTCGATGATCTTGAAGCGGAGGTCAGTCCTCGAAATTGACTCCCTTTAAAACTGCACTATAATAACAGCACATCGAAATGGTCATTATCAGATAGTATTTTCAGAATAGAAAAATATGAAAAAAGATCAGAAGTCAGAATCAAAAGCGACACTCATGCCGCTTGGCGACCGGGTGCTCGTGCAGCCCAAGAAAAGCGACGTCGGCGAGAAAACCAAGTCGGGCATCTATATTCCGGAAACCGTAGAAAAAGAAAAGCCTGCCGAAGGCGTCGTGATAGCGGTCGGCGCGGGAAGATATGAAGACGGCAAGCTTGTGCCGATGAATGTAAAAGTTGGCGATGAGGTTATTTTTTCGAAATATTCGTATGAGGAAGTGAAGGTGAATGGCGAGGATTTGTATATTTTGAAAGAAGAAAATATTTTTGCGGTTATCAAATAGTCCCTGCTTATAAAAATCCTATGGCAAAACAAATCATTTTCAATGAGGAAGCGAGAAAGAAACTGAAAGCAGGTATTGATAAAGTCGCGGACGCGGTGAAAATCACTATCGGTCCCCGCGGCCGCAATGTCGTGTACGATAAAGGCTACGGCAGTCCGATGATAACCAACGACGGCGTCTCCATCGCAAAAGAAATCTCGCTCAAGGACAAGTTTGAAAACATGGGCGCGGAAATTGTAAAAGAAGTCGCGACTCGCACCAACGACGTAGCTGGCGACGGCACGACGACTTCGGTGATTCTTACTCAGGCCATTGTCGCCGAAGGAATGAAGCACACCACTCTCGGCGTGAACGCCATGGGTATCCGCGTCGGCATCGAAAAAGCGGCTGAAGCTATCGTCCTCGAACTCAAAAAAATGGCGAAGCCAATCAAGACCGACGAAGAGATCCGCCAGGTTGCGACGATCTCTGCCGAGTCGGAAGAGATCGGTGCGAAAATCGCCGAGACTATCAAAAAAGTCGGCAAGGACGGTGTCGTGACTGTCGAAGAATCGCAGGCGATGGGTATCGAAACCGATGTCGTCGAAGGCATGGAATTCGACAAAGGCTATGTTTCCGCGTACATGGTCACGAACGGCGAGCGGATGGAAGCCGAATATCAGGACCCTGCTATTCTCATTACCGACAAAAAGATCTCGATGGTCAAAGATATCCTGCCTCTCTTGGAAAAAATCGTGCAGTCCGGTAAAAAAGATATCGTGATCATCGCCGACGATGTGGACGGTGAGGCACTTTCAACATTTATTCTCAATAAACTCCGCGGCGGCCTCAATGTGCTCGCTATCAAAGCTCCCGGCTATGGCGACCGCAAGAAGGAAATGCTTGCGGATATCGCGTCGACCGTCGGAGCCCAGGTTATCAGCGACGATGCCGGCATCACGTTTGAAAAAGCGGAATTGACCGTGCTCGGAAAAGCCCAGCGCGTCGTTGCCAACAAAGACCGCACTATTATTGTCGGCGGCAAGGGCAAGAAAAGCGATATTGAAAAGCGGGTGGCACAGCTCAAGGCTCAGCGCGACGCCGCGGAAAATAAATTCGACAAGGAAAAATTCAACGAGCGCATCGCCAAGCTTTCCGGCGGCGTGGCCGTCATCCGCGTCGGTGCCGCTTCCGAGACCGAGATGAAATATTTGAAATTGAAAATCGAGGACGCGGTCGCCGCCACCAAAGCCGCCATCGAAGAGGGAATCGTGGCCGGAGGAGGCAGCGCCATCATCCGTGCCGCAAAGAAAGCCGAGAGCAAAAAACCGGTCGGCGGAGAGATCGAAGTCGGTTTCGCAATTGTCCTGAAGGCAGTGGAAGCTCCGCTCAGGCAGATCGCGGAGAACGTCGGCAAGGAAGACGGCGCGGTCATCGTCGACCGGGTCAAAGTTTCAAAATCAGAAAATGCCGGCTACAATGCGCTCGAAGATAAGGTCATAGACGACATGCTCAAGGCCGGCATTATCGACCCGGTCAAAGTCACCCGCAGCGCGCTCCAGCACGCCGCTTCAGCAGCTGCAATTCTCCTTACTACCGAAGTCGCTATCGCCGAGGAACCGAAGGAAGAAACTCCCGCTCCAGGCGGCATGCCCGGAGGAATGGGCGGCATGGGGTACTAATTTGCCTGAAATAAAAAATGTTGTATAATTGTATCCATCAGTACGGATATAACAATTAACATTTAAATCACATATGATACCTCTCATTATTCTTGCAATTATCGTTATCGTCGCGCTATGGTTTGCGGTCTCTTACAACGGATTCATTTCGCTCATCAACCGAACCAAAGAAGCCTGGGCCGATATCGACGTCCAGCTCAAGCGCCGCTATGACCTGATTCCCAACCTGGTAAATACCGTCAAAGGCTATGCCGCTCACGAGTCCGGTACGTTTGAGAAAATTACACAGGCCCGAGCCGCAGCCATGGGTGCGCAAAATATTGACGACAAAGCGAAAGCCGAGAACGCGCTTTCCGGAACTTTGAAATCTCTTTTTGCGGTTGCTGAAGCGTATCCTGAATTGAAAGCCAACACCAACTTCCTATCTCTTCAGGGCGAACTCTCCGACACGGAAAATAAAATCCAGGCCGCCCGACGCTTCTACAACGGCAATGTCCGCGACTTGAATACCAAGGTCCAGTCCTTTCCTTCGAACATTATCGCCAATGCGTTCCACTTCGACAAAATGGCATTCTTCGAACTCGGCGATGCCGATGCGGCGGCCCGCGAAGCGGTGGAAGTCAAATTCTAATCAAATTAAATGGAGATCAAGGACAAAGAGCTGCATCGCGTAGCCATTACCGCCATAATCTATAATTCAGACAGGAAGTATCTCATTACCCGGAGAAGCCTTGCCAAAAAAGTATTTCCCGGCAAATGGACTGTGCCCGGCGGCGGGCTTTCGGTCGACGATTATATCCACACTCCGCCGACGCATGATGACAACCAGTGGTATCATACCGTACAGAAAACGCTCGAGCGGGAAGTGAAAGAAGAGGTCAATCTCACGATTGGCAAAGCGGAATACCTGCTCGACCTCACTCTCGTGCGTCCCGACGGCACCCCGGTTCTGGTCCTGAGTTATTTCGCGCCGTTTATTTCCGGCGAGGTGAAGCTTAGCAAAGAAGATATAGAGTTTGCCTGGGTATCCGTAGAAGAGGCAAAAAACTACGACCTTATCAATGGCATTTATGAAGAGCTCGAAGAAGTCGAAAAGATTCTCAAATCATGATGAATATCTATCACGAACAATCGAAAAACAATTTCAGGACGGGACTGCTCATGGTCTTGTTCTTTATCGTTGTCATCGCTCTCGGGTATGTCTTTGCAAATGCGTACCAAAACCCGGCTATACTTTATATAGCGGTGATCTTCAGCATCGGAATGAATTTTTTCAGCTACTGGTACTCGGACAAGATAATTCTCAAAATGTATAAGGCGCAGCCCGTTGCGCTTGCAGATAACCCCGAACTCTACCGCACGGTTGAAAACCTGGCCATTACAGCCGGGCTGCCGATGCCGAAGGTCTACATCATTCCCGATATGGCGCCCAACGCTTTCGCGACCGGACGCAATAAGGACCATGCGGCTGTCGTCGTTACGGCCGGGTTGCTTCGGATGATGAACCAGACCGAACTCGAAGGCGTGATCGCCCACGAGCTTTCCCATATCGGCAATAAGGATATTCTCATTTCCACCATCGTTGTCGTACTTGTCGGTTTCGTCAGCCTTTTGTCGCACTGGTTTTTGAGGGTGTCGTTTCTGGGGGGAGGAAGGCGCAATAATAAAGATGGCGGCAGCAATGTGATCTTCATGGTCATCGGTCTGGTGCTTGCCATACTTGCGCCGATAGCCGTCACGCTCATCCAGCTTGCTATTTCCCGCAAGCGCGAATACTTGGCCGACGCGTCGGGGGCGCTCCTGACCCGCTATCCTGAAGGCTTGGCTTCGGCCCTTGCCAAGATCGGCTCATATTCCGGCCAGCTGCAAAATGCCAACAACGCCACCGCCCACCTTTTCATTTCAAACCCGTTCGGCAACCGCAGGATCTCGATGCTCTTTTCGACCCATCCGGCCATCGAAGACCGCATCCGCATTCTGCGAGGAATGGAGTAGTCTGTACAGATGCGCTGTTCATAAGCATATGCTATTATGCTTATATGAATAACATACAAACGATGGTGGAGGATCTGAATGCGATGATTTTGGCGGGGAAAGGCATGGAAGCATTTGAGAAATATTACGCGGACGATGTCTCGATGCAGGAGAACGGCGACGCTCCCCGCGTCGGCAAGGATATAAACCGCAAATACGAGCAGGATTTCTTTGCGGGCGTTACCAAATTTGAAGGAAAAGTCGCAAATGTTGCTGTCGGTCCTGATGTTTCGATGGTGGAGTGGGACATGGATATCACCCACAAAGACTGGGGCAACGCGAAGCGCAGCCAGGTCGCTGTCCAGACATGGAAGAACGGCAAGATCGCGGCTGAGAAGTTTTATTACAAAGGCTAGTTTTCCAAGACGATAATCGTATGGTAAGGTAAAAGCGGTATCGCCACTGATACCGCTTTTACTTTGGAGAGGTGCGAGAGTGGTTTAATCGGCAGACCTGGAAAGTCTGTGTGTCGCAAGGCACCAAGGGTTCGAATCCCTTTCTCTCCGCCAAAACAACTTAATATCGGCATGATACATATGCCTCAAAACATGGAAAATTTTCCAAACCCACAAAACAATATCCATGAAAGCTCTCTCGCTTCTAAAGTAGATATCGAAAACAAGAAGATCAGTTCGATGGTGCCGACAGATTGGGAAAGGACTAAGATTGTTGAAAAGACCCAGGAGCATTTATGGTTCTAACTTAGGCTGAGCTTGCAAAGAAAAGCCTCGGAGCGTAAGCTTGAGGCAATTATGGATAGGCAAGTACTGAAGCAATTTCAAAGGATTCCCGGCGTCGGCAAGAGCATCTCGAAAGACCTGTATTCGCTGGGCTATCGCTCGATAGAAGACCTTAAAGACCGCGAGCCGGAAATGATGTATGAAAGACTCTGCTTGCGGGCCGGTACCCATGTCGACCGCTGCATGCTCTATGTTTTCCGCTGCGCGGTCTATTACGCGTCCACCAAAAAGCCAGATCCGGAAAAACTCAAATGGTGGAACTGGACCGATGAGGCGATAGGCAGGGTGTACGATTAAAATAAAAAAGCGCGGTGATTTACTCACCGCGCTTGCACTTCGCTGCATTCCGAACTTTTTATCAGATTGCAAGATCTCGAGCCGGGTCGCCGGCTTTAGCCAGTTGCCGCATGCGGATGGTCACGTACCATCGGTTCCGAACCCGAGTGCTCTCGTGAATGCAATTTTCCTTATGCCGGAATTCACAGTCCTCCAAGCAGGTAGCGCTCAGGATAAACTCTTCGGCTGTGTCGAAACACCGGAAGTAGCCAAGCTGAGTCATCTCGCCCACACCTTCTTTCTCGCCGGTAATCACCTCGATTCTTCTGTTTGGGACAGCTCGGTTGAAGCTCAGTAGGAACTCTCTGAAGGTCATACACAGCACTCCTTTCCGTATGAACCTGCGTTTATCGAAACGCGAATCTTGATATATAATACAATATATTCAATGTTTAAGCAAATCAACCCGCAGGAAGCCATTGAGCTTCAGAAAAAGATGAGACAGCAAGTGCGGATCGAGCCGTATGAGGGCGAGTTGCGCTACATCGGCGGTGCGGATGTTTCCTTGAACAGATTTTCTACAACGCTCTACGCCGGGATCATAGTCCTGAGCTACCCGGAGCTCGAAGTTGTCGAGTATCGGACATTCCGGGGAGAAACGGATTTTCCCTATATTCCCGGACTGCTTTCGTTCCGTGAAGCGCCGGCGCTCATCGAAGTCTGGAAGAAACTGACGATCAGGCCCGATATTCTGGTGGTCGACGGGCAGGGAATAGCTCATCCGCGCAGGCTCGGCATCGCGACTCATCTCGGCATCGTGCTCGATACGCCGACGATAGGCTGCGCCAAAAGCGTGCTTTACGGCACCTATGAAGAGCCGGGAAAGAAAGCGGGAAGTGTCTCAAGTCTTTTTGACAGGTATAATAAGGAGGGAGCGATAGGTGCGGTGCTTCGGACCAAAGACAATGTGCAGCCTGTCATCGTTTCGCCGGGACACAAAGTCAGCATTCCGCAGTCGGCGGATATTTTAAAAAATTGCGTGCGCGGCTACCGGCTGCCCGAGCCGACCCGCAAAGCCCATGAGCTTGTCAACCGGTTTCGGCTCGGGCAATTGTAAAAATCATGAGCAAGATCAAGAAAATCATTATCATAATTGTCGGCACTGTGCTTTGGATTTTTGCCGTGTGGGCCATGTATGCTTTTTTCCGTTCGCTTTCCGATGCGCTTCCAGGTCCTAACCCTCAGCACTATTTGATGCTCAACGGAAAAACTATTTCTCTTGAAATAGCAGACACTCCGGCGCTTCAAGAGCAAGGGTTGTCGGACAGGGCAACGCTCGCGCAGGATCACGGCATGCTGTTCGTTTTTCCAACTTCAGGCTATGAACATTTCTGGATGAAAGACATGCATTTCCCGCTGGACATTATTTATCTGGACAGCAACGACAGAGTCGTCACTATTTTTGCCGATGTTGCGCCAGACACGTATCCAAAAACAATTGCGCCCGCCGCGCCTGCCAAGTATGTGCTCGAAGTGAACGCTGGGTTCGCAAAGCAAAACAGTATGAGGGATCAAGAGCAATTGGATATCAAATAAGGTATACTGTTGGCATTACTGCTTAAGATAATATAATGAAAAAACTACGCGTAGCTGTAAACGGAGCAGGACGGATCGGCCGGGCATTTTATAAGGTTTCTCTCGAGCAGCCTGAAGCTCTTGAAGTTGTCGCTTTGAATGACTTGGGCGATATCAACAACATCGCCTATCTGATGAAGTACGATACCGCATACGGCCCATCCGGTCTTGATGTTGTCGTGAAAAATCCAACAACGCTTTCGATCAACGGCAAGGATGTTGCGTATCTTAGCGTCAAAGATCCGGCAACGCTTCCGTGGAAAGATATGGATATCGATGTTGTTGTCGAATCGACCGGGCTTTTCACTTCGTATGAAAAAGCCATGGCTCATGTCACGGCCGGTGCAAAAAAAGTCGTCATCTCAGCGCCAGTAAAAGATGAACCGACCGGCGATATCAAAGGTGGAACATTCCTTTTGGGAATCAATGAAGATATGATTCCGGATGCCCAGATCACTTCAAACGCCTCATGCACGACAAACGCCGGTAGCCCGCTTATCGCGATCCTTCACGAAGCGCTCGGCATTGAAAAAGCGGTTTTGAATACCGTGCATGGCTACACCGCAAGCCAGGGTATTGTCGACGGGCCGAATAAAAAAGACTACCGCGAAGGCCGGGCCGCGGCGCAGAATATTGTGCCGTCTTCTACAGGTGCCGCGATCGCTGTTACTAAAGTCCTGCCTGATCTCAAAGGAAAGTTCGACGGCATTTCCATCCGCGTGCCGGTCGTTGTCGGTTCGATTGTCGACATTACGTTTATTTCAAAAAAGAACACAACAGCTGAAGAGGTGAACAATATCCTGAAAGCCGCAGCCAAGACCGACCGATGGAGCAAGACATTCGCCGTCACCGAAGAGCCGCTCGTCTCGTCGGACATCATCGGCAACTCCCATGCCTCGATCGCCGACCTTGCGATGACTCGCGTTGTCGACGGCAACCTTGTGAAAGTTCTTGGGTGGTATGACAATGAAATGGGGTATACGCATACGCTCGTTCAGCATGTGATCAAAGCTGGTCAGCACATCTAAAGAATGAAAACTCTGAAATTCGAACCGCATCTGGTTCAAAAGATTCTCAAAGGAGAAAAAACTTCTACCTGGAGACTTTTCGACGACAAAGATCTTCAAGAAAAAGATGAATTGATTTTCATCAATAAAGAGACAGGAGAACAATTCGGAACGGCAACCATCACCTCCCTCAAAGTTAAAACATTAGGGACTTTGACTGACGATGATTGGGTTGGACATGAGCGGTTTGAAAATAATGAAGAGATGTATGCGGCCTATAAGAAGTATTATGGCGATAAAGTTAATCCAGATTCTGAAGTTAAGATTTTGACTTTTACCTTTAAACCGTTATGAGAACAATATGGTAGTACGATACGACAGGTAGAAATAAATTTTTTGAAAAAGTTCGTTAAGAAATAGCACCGAAGCCGTCTCTGGTGGTATGATTCACTACAACAAGCTCATCCGGGACAACGTGCCGTATATCATGCAACGGCAGGGCAAAAATATGAAGTACCACGAAGCCGAAGCTGATGAGGAATACTGGATGCTTCTGCTCCGCAAACTCCAGGAAGAGATCGATGAGTTCAACGCCAACCAAACAGTAGAAATATTCGGTGACGTTTTGGATGTCTTGGATGCTATCGTAGATTTTAAAAAGTTTGATCGGAAGGAATTAGGTGCCATCCGCGAAAATAACAGGGAGACTCTCGGCGGCTACCAAAAAGGCTGGGTTGTCGAAGAATCGGAAGTGGAAATGGGACAGAGCCAGGAACAAGGTATATAATGATGGTATGAAAATTTTTCTCGCCTCAGACCACGCCGGCTTCGCGCTCAAGGAGCATCTTGTGTCGTATCTTGAGGAGCACGGTCTGGAAGTCTTCGACAAAGGCCCGCATCAATTTACGGAAGGGGATGATTACCCGGACTGGATTTCCCTGGCTGCCGAGGGTGTGGCTGAGAACCCGGGTTCGCTCGGTATCGTCATCGGCCTTTCCGGAGAAGGCGAAGCGCTCGTGGCGAATAAATTCAAAGGCATCCGGGCCGGAGTGTTTTATGGCCCCGCCTACGCTGAAGCTTCGGCGGGCAAGGGTTCCAATGATTATGAAATCGTCCAGTTGCTCCGCGAGCACAACAATACTAATGTCCTTTCACTCGGCGCGAAATTCCTGACCGAACAGGAGGCGGAAAAGGCGGTAGATATTTTCATCGAAACCCAATTCAGCAAAGGCGAGCGCCACGTGCGGAGGATTAACAAAATTACCCAGATAGAAAACCAGATATAACTTATGACCGACATCATCCCTGCAATCATGCCCGGAAGCTTCGAAGATATCGCCGACAAGGTCTCGTATGTCGCCGGCCACGCCGACATGGTGCAGCTCGACATTATGGACGGCAAATTCGTCAAAGCCCGGAGCTGGCCGTACTTTTCCGGCGACGAGCATTCCTTCGACAGTCTGCTTTCCGAAGCCGAAGGCCTGCCGTATTGGGAGCAGGTAAATTATGAGATCGACCTGATGGTTTCAAACCCGGAAGACGTGATCGACAGCTGGATCACGGCAGGCGCGTCGCGCATCGTCGTGCATGTCGAGAGTACGAAAAACCTCGACGAGATCGTACGGAAAATGCACGGCCGATTCGGCTACAATATGAATAGGGCGCCGGATGTCGAGCTCGGCCTTGCGCTCAATATAGATACTCCGACCGATGTAATTCTTCCGTTTCTGGAACAGATCCAGTTCGTGCAGTTCATGGGTATCGATGTCATTGGGCTTCAGGGCCAGTCTTTCAATGAGCAAGTAATAGACAAGATCCGGGATTTTCATAGCGCCCATCCGGAAATAATCATAAGCGTCGACGGCGGCGTCAATTTCGATAACGCGCCGCTGCTCATCGAGATCGGTGTCAAGCGGCTCGTGTCCGGCTCCGTTGTTTTTGAAAGCGGCAATATCCCCGAAACGATTGCACAACTCAAAGATCTTTAAAATAAAATAGTGTAGAATACAAGAGTGAATCTCGAAGTCAAAGCCAATGAAATTCGCGAGTCTATTATAGAAATGCTGCTTGAAGCCGGCTCCGGCCACACTGCAGGCCCTTTGGGCATGGCGGATATTTTTACCGCGCTTTATTTCGGCATACTGAATCACGATCCCAAAAACCCGGGTTGGCCGGAGCGCGACAGGCTCGTGCTTTCCAACGGCCATATCTGCCCGGTGCTTTACGCTACTATGGCGCATGCCGGATATTTTCCCATTTCAGAATTGAAGACGCTGCGCAAATTCGGTTCGCGTTTGCAGGGCCACCCGCATCGGGAATGGTTGCCGATGCTTGAGACAAGCTCAGGTCCTTTGGGCGAAGGCTTGGGTCAGGCTGTCGGCATGGCTTTGGCTGAGCGCATAAACGCAGGCCGGTCATCGGGTAAATTTATTTATTGTATGCTCGGCGACGGAGAGCTCGACGAAGGTTCGAATTGGGAAGCAGCGATGCTTGCCGGCAAGGAAAAACTCCATAACCTTATCGCGATCGTAGACAGGAACAATATCCAGATAGACGGTTTTACCGAAGACATCATGCCGCTCGAGTCGCTGCGCAATAAATGGGAAGCGTTCGGCTGGCACGTGCTCGAGATAGACGGCCATGATTTTACCGAGATCGCCGCGGCGGTAAGCCAGGCCAAAGATATTTTTGAAAAGCCTTCAGTCATTATCGCGCACACCATTCCCGGCAAAGGCGTAAAAGAATTCGAGCGCAAATTCGAATGGCATGGCATCGCGCCCAAAAAAGAAGAGGCGGCCATGGCGCTCAAAGAGCTTCGCACATTGGGAGGCAAGATTAAAAGCGAACATGAGTAGTGCTTTATAAAAATTTTATGTGCACTTGCTAGACTTCCAGCATGGAAGTCATCAAGAGATTTTTAGAGTGGATAAAATTAAAAGAGCAATTGCATGTAAGTGTCGCCAAACCACCGCTTTTTAAAGAGGGAGAAATATGGTGGTGCAGTTTGGGGGAAAATATCGGAATAGAGATCAATGGCAAAAGTAAAGATTTCACCCGACCAGTTTTAATTTTTAGAAAGTTGAGCCGTGAAGGGTTTCTTGCTGTTCCTATGTCCACAAAGAATAAGTGGGGAACGTGGTATGTCAGAGTGAATCAGAGCGGGAGAGCTGTGACTGTTTTGCTCAGTCAAATTCGGGTAGTCAGCAGCAATCGTCTGCATTCAAAGATGGGAGAGCTTGATGATGCAGATTGTATCAAGGTTTCAAACGCTTTTACTGAGCTGTATATATTTTCCAATAAAAAATTTCCCCCGCCACTTTCGGTGGCGGGGTCGTGGGAAAATCCCAAATAGAACTCTATTATAGATAGTGTATAATGGAAGTCAAGCACAGCTTTAAAAGTGGACATAAATAATATGGCAATCAAACCTATCTGTGATTTTTGTAAAAAAGAATTGGATGATTACGGAGCCTTGCTTTTCAGTCCGCCAAATGAAAAGAGCGAAGTGAAGAAATTTCATATTTGCAGAAGCTGTTTCAATAAAATCCTAGAAACCAATGCTTAATCCTCTCGCAAAACTCAATACGAAAATATTCGACAATGATGTCGAGCAGGTGCCGATCCGAAAAGGTTTTGGTGAGGGTTTGGTAATAGCCGGGGAAGCGGATGCCAATGTTGTCGGGCTGTGCGCTGACTTAACTGAAAGCACGCAGATGCATTTGTTCAAGAAAAAATTTCCCGAGCGGTTTGTGGAAATCGGCGTGGCTGAACAGAACCTTGCCACGGTCGCTTCGGGCATGGCGGCGATGGGCAAGATCCCTTTTATTTCAAGCTATGCGATGTTTAACCCAGGCCGCAATTGGGAGCCGATCCGCACGACTATTGCCTATAATAATCAACCGGTAAAAATCGTTGGTTCGCATGCCGGTATCTCTGTGGGGCCAGACGGCGGCACGCACCAGGCCGTCGAAGACATTGCGCTCATGAGAGTGATACCAAGAATGGTCGTGATTTCGCCGTGCGACGCCATCGAAGCCAGGAAAGCG
>JARIGY010000035.1 GCA_029288535.1 Candidatus Tayloriibacteriota bacterium
TGATGCTCAGAATTTGCTGGTTAAAATGATTGCTGATTTCCATGAAAGTCCGAATATTTTTGTAGTGGGAGATGAAAAGCAGGCCGTGTACCGGTTCCAAGGCGCATCAGTCGACAACTTCCTCCAGTTTCAGAGCGTATGGAAAAACATGGAAATCATTTCGCTCAAGAGCAACTATCGGTCGCACCAGCATATTCTTGACGCCGGATTCTCATTGATCGAGCATAATTATGCGGGCGGCGAGCATGCAAGCTTGCGGGTGAAGCTGCTCGCTGCTGGAAACAGCCAGGCGCAGCCAATTGAAATTATCACGGCAGGCAACACCGAGGCTTCAGAAAAATACATTGCCACTGAAATTAAAAATATTTTAGAGAATCAAATAGATAAATCTATTGCCGTCATAGTTCGAACCAACCGCGATGTCGAACGGATGCTGAACGCGCTTGAGGCATACGGTGTCGAAGCTTCCTCCGAAAAGGGCGCAAATATTTTTTCGCATCCGGCCGGAGTGCTGTTCTTTGATCTGATCCGCTATCTCGCAGACAAAAGCCAGGTTGAGTGTCTGGCAAAAACAATTGCCGGCGGCCTTTGGAACCTTTCTTTCGATGATGCGATCAAGCTCATGAGCGATATCCGGGCGGGGAACTATGCCGATATCGAACGGCTTATTCCGGCTTTGAAAAATGTGCACGAGAAAGTCCTAACTCTAAGTCCCGTTTCATATCTGATATTCGCAGCCGAAGTTTCCGGCTATGTGCAACGTATCACGCCTGACCCGCTTTCGGTAGAAGTGTGGCGCGGCATTGTCGGTTTTGCGGAAGAGCTGTCCCGCAAGGACCGCAATCAAACTGTGCATGCGCTTATCGCAACGATACTTACCTATGTCGTCTCAAGCGAGACGAAGGTCATCAAGATCGGTGTCGGTGCAAAGGATGCGCCGGTGCAGGTGATGACCATTCACGGCTCGAAAGGGCTTGAGTTTGATTATGTATTCATGCCGTATTGCACCGAAGAATCCTGGCCGATGAAATCGCGCAATTCATATTTTGTTTTGCCGAGGGAAAAAGAAGATGGAGATGAGATCCGCGATGCTCGGCGTTTATTTTATGTCGGTCTGACTCGGGCTCGAGGCCATGTGACTATCCTTATCGACCAAACGCAGTCTGATGGTAAGCAGCTCACGCCGCTTCGGTTTATCGATGAACTTCTGCCTGAGACTGTTTCGCGCCGCGAACTGCCTGCTGTCCATGAACGCGCGATGACAGGTGCTAGTTCGACGCAGCTTTCCCTCACCGAAACGCAGCTTGCAGAATATGCTAAGCGGGTATTGCAGGATCGGGGGCTGTCGGTCACTGCCCTCAACCACTTCATACAATGTCCGAGTTTGTATTTATATAAAAGTATTTTGCGCTTGCCCGAAGCAGCGCATCCGAGTTCTGAAAAAGGAAATGCAATGCATGCGGCACTGTCTGCGGTATGGAAGCTTGAAAACCGCAGCGAACAGATAATCTTATCAACGCTCGAATCCGAAATTAAAAAATATTTCGAACTCAGGTCTTCTTTGCCGCTTTTTGAAAAGAAACTGGTGACAAAAGAGCTGCTTGAAGATGCTTCTGCGGTTGCGGCAAGCCTTAAAGATCACTTTGCCCAAAATGGCGAGATATCGACAGAAGCATGGTTTGAACGCGATCTGGGGGACATTCATATGCACGGTCGGCTGGACCTGGTGTTGAGCAATGAACAGGAAGTGCTGGTATTCGATTACAAAACAAGAAGTGCGATGAGCGAAAATGAAATACGCGGCCTGACCAAAAATTCTGACGGAAGCTATTTTCGCCAGCTGGTCTTCTATAAGATGCTGCTTAAGGACAATCCAAAATTCGTCGGCAAAGGAATAAGGCCGACGCTGACATTCGTCCGGCCGGACAGCAAAGGCCGATGCCAGTCGGTTGCGCTTGAGATCAATCGGGAAGATGAGGAGAATCTTATGGCTGAGATCAAAAAACTTATCGCAAGCGTACAGGCCGGAGAGCTTGTACGAGGCCTGTGCGATGATGCGAATTGCGAATGGTGCTCACTGAAACGATTCCGCTTTCAGTAGATGTATAGACTAATTGCTTTTGACGAGGAGTGCGATGATCTGGTTTATGAGATCGGCCGGCAGTGCGCCAGTGACGACGATGATATGATTGTCTGCTGAAGTGTAAAGCACATCGGGAGAATTGGGAGATTGCGCAATAAACTGATCGTTCACGGTGGAGATCAGATCATTCAAGTCTTTGCTGATCGGAGCTTTTGAAATGATAAAGGTGTACGGTGTGCCGTTTCCTCCGGCTGCTTTGACGTCCTGAGTTTGTTGAGCCACTTTTGCTGCGTATTTGCCGCTAGTGAGGCATTGGCTGAACTGAGCTTTGTTGATGCCGATAGAAGCCGCGATCCCTGGCAATTGGCTCGGGTCAATAAGCTTGGCGGGCTGTACGTTGAAATCTTTTTTGGTAAAGAGCAGATGGATGTATTCCCAGAATTTATCATTGCCTCCGAGCTCGGCGACGCATTCGGTAGCTTCGGCTTCAATAAGGGTATGCGGATGGGCGGAAATGCCGGTATTGAAGTCGCGGTAGACCCAGGCTACTTTGCCTGATGGGCCGTAATCGGCGATAAGCTTTTCAAGTGTTGGCCGGAACATGTTGCAGTAGTAGCAGTCGGTATCCGAATACTCGACTATTTTGATCGGTGCTGCAGGCGAGCCGTTTATATGGTCATCCGCGGTGACAGGTTTGAGGTTTTTTTCAAGATGCGGATTTGCCGGGCGCTGTGCCACTGCTGCCGTATTTGAAGCAGTGGAGCCGCGGGTGATAAGAAGCGCACCGAAAATTCCTCCGCCTATAAAAAGT
>JARIGY010000026.1 GCA_029288535.1 Candidatus Tayloriibacteriota bacterium
ACCCATCCCTTGCCGTGATTTTTCTTATTGTCGATAAGCCGGAGATTCCTGATTTTTTTTGAAAACACCGCAACAACCTCGGCCGTACGGTCGGTCGAGCCGTCGTTTACGACGATGACTTCATATTCATATTTTTTTTCGCGCATGTACGCGTCGATCGATTCGAGCGTTGCTCCGATGCGATCCTGTTCGTTGTATGCAGGAATGATTATGGATAAATACATTGCACTTTCATGAGACGAACAGTAGCCATACCGCTTACAGAGGCAGATATAATTCATGAGCCTAAAATGACGCAATAGAGCCTTTTTCGTAAGAAGGACAATCTTTGATCGTCAACTAATTTGTAAAATCTCCATGTGAAAAAATGAGAAAAAATGCGCAAACCTTAAAAAAATCCATCGTTGCCGCCGTCGTATGCTCTATCGTTATTATTCTTGGCCTCACCCTTCAGGCCGAGGCTGCTCAGCAGGACGCGACCAGCACAAGCAGTGCCGACCAGCCGGCAATTACCGCCACATCGACTCTGCCGGACGCTGCAAGCATTGACACGACCGGCAGCACGACAACATTGCCGGCAGTACCAGCGGAGGTTCCTGCTGTTCCCGCTGCTGCCACCACAACTGCTCCCGTACCTTCAATCAAAATCCTACCGCCGCAGAAACCTGTACCTGTATCTGTACCACGACCAAGCCCTGCTCCTCCCGTCAAAGCAAATGCCGTCCATGCCACAACCGCCACGACCTCTAAGACACCAAGCCCAAGCAATACCGCCACATCGACTGCCGCAGCTTTTAACCAAATTGTGCCGGGTGATTCGAATCAGCTTATCCTTTCCAACTACTACCCGCCGTTCGACAAGCTGAGTACGGCTGCCACCTACGCACTTAGCGCGCTTGCCATGCTCTGCGGCATTTCCGGAGCGCTGCTTATCCTGCGCGAACCGCGCGAAGCGTCGGTCTGGAGAACGTCGAACCGCGCCGAACAATCTTTAATAGAATCATCAACCTGACCGACCCATGTCACAGAGAGCCTGGGGCATTCTCCTCATCGTAGCGGCATTCGGCATTCTTGCGTTTGTCGCATACAAAAACAGTACGCAGCGCCATATTCCGATCGTCTTTTCTCCGCACAATGAGCTGAGCGCGATATGGGAACAGTATAAAATCCAATATCTTGAACCGGGAACCAGCCGGGTATTGGATAAGCAGAAAAACAATATCACGACTTCCGAAGGCGAATCATACGCGATGCTTCGGGCTGTGTGGATGGATGACGAAACGAGTTTCGACCAGAGTTGGACCTGGACAAAGAATGATCTCGGCCGGCAAAGCGACCATCTCCTTTCCTGGCTTTTCGGAAAGCGGCCGGACGGAACATACGGCATACTCACCGCCCAGGGCGGGCAGAACACCGCTACCGACGCCGATACGGACATCGCGCTCGCGCTCGTATTCGCTTCCGGACGCTGGAACCGGGCGAGCTATCTTGCCGACGCCAAGGCCGTCATCGGCTCGATCTGGGATAACGAAGTAGCAACGGTGAACGGCACGCCGTATGTGCTCGCCGACAATCTTGAAAAGAATGCTCCCGACCTCATGATAATAAATCCTTCCTATTTGGCGCCCTATGCCTATCGTATTTTTGCCACGATCGACCCGAATCATCCATGGCTCAAGCTTGTCGATTCGTCGTACGATATCATCAACCGCAGCATTGCCCAGCCTCTCGATACAAAAGTATCTGCCGATATTCCGCCGGACTGGATTTTTCTCAACAGGCATACCGGCACGATCCAAGCGCCGAAGGGCGACAGCCTGACGACAAATATGAGCTACGATGCGATGCGTGTACCGTTCCGGCTTTATCTGGATTGGCAATGGTATAAGGACCAGCGCGCGCTGGATACCCTTAAGAAAATGGACTTCCTTACGTCTGAGGTAGAGAACAAATCTCTTCTTTACGTGTCATACAAGCATAACGGCACGCCGGACATCCTGACCCAGTCGCCGTCATTCTACGGCGGCGCGCTTGGCTACTTCATGGCTACCGACCCGGCAGATGCCAAGAACATATACGAAGACAAGCTTCAGGTCCTGTTCAATCCGGATTCGAATACTTGGAAAACCACGCTCGGATACTACGACGACAACTGGGCCTGGTTCGGGATCGCACTTTACAACAACATGCTGCCGAATTTGGCGGTTCCTCAACAATAAATGCCATGACATCCGCTCATTCCAAAACTTCTCCGTCTTCGAAAAAATCATTTTTATTCAATGATGTGCCGAAACTCATCCTCGTCATCGAGACGATGCTGACGGTATTTTATTTTGTCGTCATTGCGATGTGGTTCAAGGTTTCCAACGTCTACCTTTTCGGCATCCTGATAACGAGCCAGATCTTCTTTACCTGGCAGGGCCTGACGTTCATCCAGACCATCTGGAATACCGGCTATATGCCGAGAAGCGACCCGGCGTTTGCCGAGCCGGTGGACATATACATCACAGTTGCGGGCGAGCCTGCGGATATTGTCGAAGAAACCGTGCGGGCCGCGCTCGACATGGACTACCCCGCTTTCAGCGTCTACATTCTCAATGACGGGTATGTGGCGAAAAAAGAAAATTGGCGCGATATGGAAATGCTGGCAGACCGGCTCGGCGCGCATTGCATCACCCGCACCGTTGCCGGCGGAGCGAAAGCCGGCAACATCAACAATGCGCTCCGCACCACGACGAGCCCGTTCATCGTCATCTTCGACGCCGACCATGTGCCGCATCGCGATTTCCTGCAGAAGACGATGTGCTATTTTACCGACAGGAAAGTCGCTTTCGTGCAGTCGCCGCAATATTACAAGAATCACAAAACCAACGAAGTGACCGGCGGCTCATGGGAACAGCAAGGGCTTTTCTTCGGCGCGATCCTCAAAGGCAAAAATCGCCTGAACTCGGTGACCATGTGCGGCACCAATATGGCGATCCGCCGCAAGCCGCTTGAGGATGTCGGCGGGATGTGCGACACCAATATCGCCGAAGATTTCGTAACCGGCCTTTTCATCCACCGGAAGGGGTGGAAGTCCGTGTACGTGCCGGAAGTGCTGGCCGAAGGTTTGGCGCCGGAAGACTTCCTTTCATATTACAAGCAGCAGCTGCGCTGGGCGCGAGGCAGCTTGGAAGTGCTCTTCAAATACAATCCGCTGTTCAAGCGGGGCCTGACCCTGAACCAGAAAATGCAGTACATCTCCTCGGCGAGCTATTACCTTTCAGGCATATTCGTGCTCATCAACGCCGCCATTCCGCTTGTCTTTTTCTTTACCGGCGCGGTGCCGTTCGTCGTCTCGACTATGTCGCTCGCGATCGTCTTCCTGCCCTACATGTTCCTGACGCTGTATGTCGTACAGCTCAGCACGAACTTCACCTACACGTTCCGGGCACTGTCGTTTTCGATGAGCGCCTGGACGATCCACCTCCGGGCGCTGTCGGAACTGTTGCGCGGCAAGAAAAGCGGCTTTGCCGTCACTTCGAAACGCGCGGTCGAGGGCAACTTCATCAGGCTTGTCAGGCCGCACATTATTTATTTTATCATTGGTGCCATTGCCATAAGTTTCGGCCTGATCCGTTATGGACTTACCGCTTCGGTCGCCACCAACACCGCCTGGGTTATTTTAAACGGCATGGTTTTTACGCCTTTCATCCACGCCGCAATGCCCGCCCGCCGCGGGATTTCGCTCGAAACCGCCATTCCCGAGAGCAGACGAGCGTAGCGCACAAAATAAAGCCACATGCCCACTCGAACATTCATCGAACGCCATTCGGCATTGATCTTAAGCGGACTCATTGTCTTCGTCATTGTGCTGTCGGCGCTCATATTCTCCCATCAAAGCCTGCGCCTCGACGAATCGCAGAGCCTCTGGCAGACCAGTCACTCGCCGCGCAAGATCCTCAACATCATCGCCCAGGACGTGCACGTTCCGCTCTATCATTTTATCCTTCATTTCTGGCAGCTGTATCTGGGCAACAGCGTCGCCACCGGCCGGATACTTTCCCTGATCTTTTTTATCCTGTCCATCCCCGCGGTTTATTTTGTCGGCAAGCACACGTTCGGCAAGACGATCGGCATATTCGCAGCCACGCTGCTTGCCATTTCCCCTTTCATGAACTGGTACGGCAACGAAATCCGCATGTACAGCCTCCTCACCCTCATGACCCTGGCGAGCCAGTATTTCTTCATCAGGATATACAAGACCCACGACCGCGACGCCTGGATCGGGTATTTTGTCGTCAACGTCCTGGGCATTTTCACCCACTATTTTTTCCTTTTCGTACTCCTTGTCCAGGCGATTTTCTTTTTTACCTATCGCGGACTGTTTCAGCCGAAAGCCCTGCGCAGATTCATCCTGATCGCCGCCATACTATTCATCATGTTCGCGCCATGGCTCTGGTACGTGCACTCCCTCGGCAACGCCAGCAACGAGACTCCCGCCCTCTCCGTCCCCACATCGGTCAACGTCTTTAACGCTTTTTCCCAATTCATCTTCGGCTTCCAGAACGACCATCTGAACACCATCCTCGTCTCGCTCTGGCCGCTCTCTGTCCTGCTCGGCTTTCTTGCCGTCCGGAAAAATATGAAAATGACGCCGGAAGTCGTCTACATGCTTCTCTCGATACTCATC
>JARIGY010000065.1 GCA_029288535.1 Candidatus Tayloriibacteriota bacterium
TAACTGTCGCGGGTGGCAAAGTAAGCGTCAAAGGCCCAAAGGGTTCGCTTGAGCGGGTATTCGGTCCTGAAGTTGTCATTACGCTCAATGGCAAAGAAATTACGCTTGCCCTCAAGAAAGAGACAAAAGCCATCCAGCCTATCTGGGGAACGACCGGCGCCCACATCACCAACATGATCAAGGGTGTAAACGAAATGTTCACCAAGAAGCTCGTTCTCGAAGGTATCGGCTATAAGGCTGAGATCAAAGGAACTGACTTGGTCATGGCTCTCGGTTTTTCCCACCCGGTCAAGATTCCTATTCCAACAAGCCTTAAAGTAACTTCAGAAAAAGGCATCGTCACTGTCACCGGCCTGAGCCGGGACGAAGTCGGCCAGTACGCGGCAAATATCCGGGCATGGAAAAAGCCTGAGCCATATAAGGGCAAAGGCTTCCACTATCACGACGAAGTCGTCCGCCGCAAGCAGGGTAAGAAGTCAGTCTAAAGAACACGCATATGAGCAACATCAAAACACAAAAACGAGACCGCCGACACAAACGAATCCGATCAAAGATTTCGGGTACTTCCGACACGCCTCGATTGTCGGTCTTCAAATCGAACAGGTATATGTATGCTCAGCTTATCGATGACGATAAGAGTGTTACGCTTGCCGCGGTTTCTTCCGAAAAAATGAAAGGCAAAGGCATGATGGAGAAAGCGAAGACTGTCGGCAAAGAGATCGCTACTCTTGCTCTTGCAAAGAACATCAGCAAAGTCGTCTTCGACCGGGGCGGTTTTATTTACACAGGCCGAGTCAAGGCTCTTGCCGATGCCGCACGAGAAAGCGGACTTAAATTTTAATTATCATGTCAGAAGAACAAAAACCACAGACACCATCAGCAGCACCAGCAGGAGCGCCGCAAGCGCAGGCTGCTTCTGGCGCATCCCGACCACGCTCACCTCAGGGCGCACGGGACAACCGTTCATCGGGAGGGGATCGCTCAAAGAACCCCCGCCGTTTCGGTGGCCGCAACGATGTCAAAGTAAAGCCGGAATTTGATCAGAAGATCATCGACATCCGCCGAGTGACCCGCGTGGTCGCCGGAGGACGCCGCTTCAGCTTCTCTGTCGTTATCGTAGCCGGAGACCGAAAGGGAACCGTAGGCGTCGGCATCGGCAAGGCCGGAGATACCGCGCTCGCTATTGAAAAAGCTTTGAAGAATGCCAAGAAGAACATGGTCAAGATCCCAACGACCAAGAACATGTCCATTCCGTACGAGGTTTCTTCAAAATTCGCTTCGTCCCGCGTAACCCTGACTCCAACCAAAGGCCGAGGAATCGTCGCCGGCAGTTCGGTGCGAAGCATTATCGAGCTTGCCGGTCTTAAGGATGTCGGCGCAAAACTCCGATCGCCTTCAAAGAATCCGTTGAACAATGCGCGAGCAGCTATCGTCGCTTTTAAAATGCTCACGCCTCATCGCCGCGCCCTCATCTCGCGCCGCGCCGCAGCTTCAACCAAAGTAATCTAACTATCATGCAGATCCATAACGTAAAAAGAAAAACAGCAAATACCAAGCGCATGATCGTCGCTCGGGGAGGCAAGCGCGGCAAGACCGCCGGCCGAGGCACCAAAGGCCAGAAGGCCCGCTCAGGCCACAAGATTCGTCCGGAAATCCGAGACCTCATCAAGCGCATTCCAAAATTGCGCGGCCGCGGCAAGAACAGCAACCTTTCCATATACAACAAGCCGGTCGCTCTCAGTATCGAAGCGCTTGAACTCATATACAAAACAGGGGACACCGTAAGCCGCGCTACGCTTGCGCAGAACGGTCTCATCAGCATGCAGGACGGCAAATTGCCGGAGGTAAAGATCCTCGGCGATGGCAAACTCACCAAGAAGCTTACTGTCAAAGGCCTTGTCGTTTCGGCATCGGCCAAAGAAAAAATTGAAAAAGCCGGAGGAGCTATCAGCTAACACTTCTCAATGAATTCACTTTTTGAAAAAGTCCGGTTGGTGTTTGCAGACAAAGTGCTGCGCCGACGCATTTTTATAACCATTGCACTTTTGAGCGCGTTCCGGCTGCTCGCAGCTATTCCCGTGCCTGGTATCGATACCGCCCAGCTCAACGGCTTTTTCGCCGGCAACCAGCTTCTCGGCCTTCTCAACGTATTTACCGGAGGCAGTCTTTCACGGCTCTCCATCGTCATGCTCGGTGTCGGTCCATACATCACCTCGACGATCATCATGCAGCTCATGACCTTGATTTCTCCGAAATTGAAGTCGATGTATCAGGAGGAAGGCGAGTATGGCCGAAAGAAGTTCGGTCAATACTCACGCCTGCTCATGGTGCCGCTTGCGCTTCTCCAAGGCTGGGCATTTCTTACATTGCTTCAGCGCCAGGGAGTCATCAGTCAGCTCGGCTCGTTTGACCTTGTCCGAAACCTGGGCATGATCACTGCCGGTTCGTTCTTCCTGCTTTGGATCGGCGAGCGCATCAGTGAATTCGGCATCGGCAATGGCACCTCGCTTATCATCTTTGCCGGCATTGTCGCCGCATTGCCAACCTCCATCAGTCAATTCATCTATACCTATCTTTACCCAACCTTTGATCCATCGATCGTTCCAACCCTTATCGGCATCATTGTCGGCATTGTGGCTGTGGTATACGCCGTAGTGGTCATTACAGAAGCCGAACGGCCTATTCCTGTCACCTATGCCAAGCGGGTCCGAGGCAACAAAGTCTACGGCGGCGTCTCCACATATTTGCCGCTTCGCCTGAACCAGGCCGGCGTCATTCCGATTATCTTTGCTCTCTCGCTTTTGCTTTTCCCATCGGTAATCTTCCAATTTTTGGCCAGCCGTTTTGCAGCCAATCATGGTCTTGTCGCGGTTTCAAACTGGGTAGTCAACACCTTCAATCCCAACGGCTGGGTCTACGGCGTCATTTACTTCATTCTCGTTTTCGCCTTTACCTACTTCTACACTGCCGTAACGTTCGATCCGAACCAGATCTCTGAGAACCTTCAGAAAAACGGCGCGTTTATGCCGGGCGTCCGACCAGGCCAGCCTACCGCGATCTACATCTCCAAAATCCTTACCCGCCTCACGGCTTTCGGCGCGCTCTTCCTTGGCATCATCGCGGTCTTGCCGCTTATAGTCCGGGCACTTACCGGAGTTACCGCATTCACCATCGGCGGTACCGCGCTTCTCATCGTTGTCTCGGTTATCATCGAGCTCATCAAGAAAACAGAGGCGCAGATCACGATGAAGGAATACTAAAAGACCACCCCGCCCTTGCGGGCACCCCCTCCTTTCCAAGGCAGGGAAACTCATATGCTATACTTGCGGCATGAACCCTCAAACCTTCATCTTCATCGGCCGGTCGGGCTGCGGCAAAGGCACTCAGGCAAAGCTTTTGGATAAGCGCTTAAAGGAGCAGGATCCGGCCTTGTCGCTCTACCACCTGGAAACCGGCCAGCGCTTCCGTGAATTCATAGCCTGCGAAGGCTACACCAACGACCTGGCGCGGGAGATCATGAAAGACGGCCGCCGCCAGCCGGACTTTTTGGCAGTGTGGATGTGGTCGCATTACTTTGTGGATAATTTGAAAAAGAACGATTTTCTCATCGTCGATGGCACGCCGCGCTCTTTGAATGAAGCGAAGATCCTCGACAATGCCATGGAATTTTACGGCCGCAGGCAGCCCAAGGTCATTCATTTGAAAGTATCGCGGGCCTGGTCTGAAAAGCATCTGCTAGCCCGCGGCCGAGCCGACGATGTGCATGACGACATCAAACAGCGCCTTGACTGGTATGAACGCGATGTCGAGCCGGCAGTCGAGTATTACCGCACCAATGCGGATTATAATTTCATCGAGATCAATGGCGAGCAGAGCATCGAAGCCGTGGAAAAAGAAATGATAATGAAAGCAGGCGTCTAGCAAATATGGTAACCATCAAAACAAAAAAAGATATCGAGATTCTGCGAAGGGGCGGCAAGCGCCTGGCGGCTATTCTCCAGGCTGTGGCGTATGAAGTGAAGCCTGGCGTAACGACCGACTACCTGAATACGTTCGCCCAAAAGCTGATAGAAGCCGGAGGCGACACGTCCGCGTTTTTAAACTACCAGCCGAAAGGCGCGAACCGGCCATACCCGGCAAGCCTGTGCGTTTCAATCAATGACGAAGTGGTGCACGGCATTCCCAACGAAAAGCCGCGGAAATTAAAAGAGGGCGATGTTGTCAGTCTCGATCTCGGCCTCATACACAAGAAGCTCATTACCGACCATGCCACGACGGTCGGGGTGGGGAAGATCAGTCCCGAAGCCCAAAAGCTTTTGGAAGTTACCAAGAAAGCGCTTGAGATCGGCATCGCTGCGGCCAAGCCTGGCCAGCGCACGGGAGACATCGGCCACGCTATCGAGACATATGTGCGGAAATTCGGCTTCGGCATCATTGAAGAATTGGCCGGACACGGTGTCGGCTACGCAGTGCATGAGGATCCGTTCGTGCCAAACTATGGCAATGCTGGCGAAGGCGTGGTCCTGAAGCCTGGCATGGTCATCGCGATCGAGCCGATGTGCACGCTCGGCAGCCCGGCTGTAAAAATAGCGCGCGACGGCTACACGTTTAAGACGAAAGACAAATCGCTTGCCGCTCATTTTGAACATACGATAGTTATTACCGAAACCGGTGCAGAAATTTTGACGCAGATTTGATATACTAATGGGTAATGGAACTTTCTCCCAATCAGCCCGAACAGAAATTCACATCGCCTGAGGAAGAGTTGGTGTATTTGCGCAAACAGGTTGCAGAACGCGAACGCGACCTCTCGATGCGCGGCGCCGAAGTACATCGCGACGATATCATCGCCGACAAAATAAAAGACTACAGTTATACCGCGCCGCAGCAGGTCCTGCATCATGCCTATGAAGCTTCAGCAGTGACATTGAAGGAGATGGCTCTCAACCTTTCGCCTGAAGAGCATGATGTCAAAATCTCCGAACTTATCGGAGTGATGAAAGAGAAGGGTATCAAGAACGCGCTTACCGTTGTCGATGCGATGCAAGACGCTCATGTCGAAGACGATTTCCACAGGTTTCTTGTGCAGTACATCAAAAAGGGTTTTGAAATTCCCGGCCTCAAGCCCCGTTCCGAACTCTGGAACGAGCTCTCGATGACGCTCTACGAGGTGGCATTGCCGGGCGAAGAAAAAGGCGAGGGCGCCAGGGAGAAACAGCTGAAAGAAGTCATTTCCGCCATGGAGCAGTTTTATGCCGGTATGCTTTCCGTCGAACAGTCTTCCGGTTCGGGCCGCTATATCACCCTTGAGCTTGCCAACCCGAATCACAGCCAGGAATTCATTTTCTATGTCTGCGTGCCCGATGAAAAGAAAAACCTGTTTGAAAAGCAGATACTTTCGTTTTTTGCCAATGCAAAAATAGCCGAAGTGCCGGATGATTACAATATTTTCAACGAGCATGGCGTGACGGTCGGCTCTGTAGCCGGCCTTGACAAGCATCCGATCTTTCCGATCAAAACCTACGACCTCTTCGACCATGATCCGATGAATTCGCTGCTCAATACTTTTTCCAAGATAAAAAAAGACGGCGAAGGCGCAGCTGTCCAGATCGTGTTCCGGCCGCCGGGCGATGAGTATATTTCCAAGTACAAGCGTTCTTTGGAACAGATCCAAAAAGCTGTCTCTTATACACATCTCCGAGCCCACGAGAC
>JARIGY010000068.1 GCA_029288535.1 Candidatus Tayloriibacteriota bacterium
AGCCGATCTCGCGGGTCCGCTCGGTCACCGTGGTGAGCATCATGTTCATGATGCCGATGCCGCCGACAACCAGGGAAATGCCCGCAACCGAAGCCAAGAGATAGGTGAGCGTGTTTGTGATAGTAGATGCCGAAGAGACAATATCCGCTTGATTGATCGTACTGAAATCAGCCAAAAGCGGGTCGGAAATATGATGCCTCTGAAGCAGCAGGCTCGTCACTTCATTTTGAAGTTCGGTCATATCGTTTGCCGTTGTGGCCTGGATGCTGATGTCGCTCAGATAATCATTGCCGACTATGAATTTTTGCGCAGACGTGAGAGGTATGTAGACCGCATCGTCGGGATTGTTGAAACCCGAACCGCCTTTGGATTTTGTGATGCCGATGATTTTAAAATTGATCCCGCCGATGCGGATCGTTTCGCCGAGCGCTTCCGAACCGACGCCGAAAAGATCATCGCGGGTGGTCGGGCCGATAACCGCCACTTTAGCCAGTCCCGAAACCTGCTGATCGGTAAAGAAAGCGCCTTCGTCGATTTCCAAATTCCTGACAGAGGTATATTGCGGCGTAGTACCGGTAATGGTCGTATTGGTATTCGTACCCTTTGCGACAACCTGTTTGCGGCTCGCCACTTCGGGAGCAACGGCTGCGGCAAGGGAAATCTGACTGACGGCAGTCGCGTCCGCCACCGTCAGTGTCGAAGCCGAGCCGCGGCCGGCGGATACCTGTACCCCGGGACCTTTCTGGGCGCCCGGCAGGACAAGCACGAGGTTTGAACCGAGCGAGGCGATGCTTGCCTGGATCGAGCCGGTCGCGCCGGCTCCGATGGCAAGCATGGCGATGACCGAAGCGATGCCGATGATGATACCCAGCACGGTAAGCGTCGACCGGACCTTGTTGCCGAGCAGTGCGGATGTGGTTTCGTGAGTAAGATCTTTTAGCGTCATAGATATACTTTCTTATCGATAATTTTCTTGTTAAGGTTCTTCTTGTCGGAAATGATGTCGCCGTCCTTGATGAAAATAATCCGATCGGCATGCTCGGCCACGTCCTGCTCGTGCGTAATGAGTACGATCGTTCTTTTCTGCTCTTCATTCAAATGCTGGAACGTTCCCAAAACAATTTCTCCGGTCTTTGAGTCCAGGTTGCCGGTCGGCTCGTCGGCCATGATGAGCGCCGGATCATTGACCAAAGCCCGAGCAATAGCCACGCGCTGGATCTGGCCGCCGGAAAGCTGATTGGAGCGGTGTCCCCAGCGTTCAGGGCCAAGACCCGCCGCAAGCAGGGATTTCTCAGCATGCTTCTGCCGTTCTGCTTCAGGCGTATTTGTGTACACCAAGGGCAGCAAGACATTCCGCAGCACGGTAGCGCGCGGCAGGAGGTTGAAAGCCTGGAACACGAACCCAATTTTCGTGCCGCGGATATGGGCCAACTGGTCATCGGTCAAGGTCGAGACATCCTGGCCATCGAGAAAATAAGTGCCCGATGTCGGCGTATCAAGCGCGCCGAGAATATGCATAAGCGTAGATTTGCCCGAACCGGACGGACCCATGATCGCCACAAATTCCCCGTCTTCGATCGTAAACGTGGCGCCTTTAAGCGCATACGTTTTGTTATCTCCGTTCGTATATGTCTTTACAATATTTTTGCATTCAATCATCTGGAATAGTTTAATTGCCGCGCAACGCTCTAGGCGCACCACTTGCGCCGCCTCCGGCACCTGTTCCGAAGAGGCCGCCGCGGGAAGCGGTTGCCGCCGTTGTCTTGATAGTAGAACCGCTTACCGTACGAACGACGATAACATCGCCCTCATTGAGGCCGGAAGTTATTTCGGTATCGGTATCGTTGGATGAACCGAGCTGCACACTTACCGTTTGCGGTACCGCCGCAAGCACGACTCCCGACTGGGAACTTGCGGCTGCAGGGTCGACTTTTTCCGTTACAACCTGCACGGTCGAACTGCCGCCTGTCGTTTTTATTGCCGAGGTGGGTACGGTTATAACATCAGGTTTTGCATCGGTAATAATGGCTGCGGACATGCTCATGCCGGGTTTGACTCGCGGATCCTGAGTATCAAAGGTGATTTCCACATTATAACTAACTACGCCCTGCGTCACCGTACCGATCTGGTCTACCTGCGCCACAGCGCCTGTCAAAGTCAGATCCGGAAGAGCGTCAAAAGTGACATTCACTTTCTGGCCGGTTTGCACTTTTGCAATATCGATCTCGTTGAGAGAAATGTCCGCAACACTCTGATTGGTTATGATCGTAGCAAGAGCGCTGCCAGATGCTGCGCTACCAGCCACCTGTGCCTGGACTTTGCCGATAACCCCATCGAACGGCGCTCGGACCGTGTAATATCCCAATGTCTGGGCAGCGTCGCTCACTGCATTCTGCTTCTGTTCAAGGCTCAGTTTTGCAGCTTGAGTGTCAAGCGTGTCCGCACCGTTAAGCGATGCCGACTGCTGGGACAGCGCCTGTTCCTGAGTCGCAATGGTATTCCCTGCCGTATATAGATCGCTTACATATCCGTTGGTAGCAGTAATGTGAGCATCAAGCATTGTTTGGTCTGTCGTAAGTTGTGCAACCGTGGAATTAAGCGATGCCTTCATCACTACCAGCAGATCGTTAAGATCTTTTTCCGCCACGGAAAGATCCTTCACGGTCTGATACGTCTCGGCGACAATCGACTTGATGGAAGCCGGATCCGAGGTGCGGGAAATAAGCTTGAAATCCAGAAGGTTTTTGTCATACTCGCTTTTTGCCGCATCGAATTCCCTGCCGGCATTCATTTTTTCATCTAAAGCCGAACTCGCAACCAGATCGATATTTGAGTTTGATAAATACGGCGAATGATTGCTGTTATTGATAACATCATTGATATCGGAAAAAATGCCCGGCACACCGGTAAACACATTGCTCAGCGTTGTGAACGCATCGTCATAGGATTTTTGCAGAGTATCATGCGTCGTCGTCAAAGTATCCTGAGAACTTTGAACGGACTTCTCATAAGCGATCTTTGCCGCGGTAAGATTTTCCGATGCGTCGCGATACGTTTTATACGCATCGGTAGAATCGATTTTTGCGATAATAGCTCCAGCTTTCACGGCCTGTCCGGCAGTCACTGCGACATAGGTGATATCGCCCGAAACTTTCGGCTTGATGTCGACTTGGTTGGTGGAAGCGATCTGGCCTGTGCCGGCCACTGAAGTTATAAGCGTGCTTTTTTGAACGGTATTCAAAACATAGCGGGTTTGCGCAGAAGCAGTGTGGGTTTTTTGATAGATGGTAATTCCGGCGCCCACGATCACGACACCGATAATTGCAGTCCAGACCCGGTGTGCTTTCATAAAGCCTGTTATCTTATTCAGGATGTTTTTCATAAAGCTGTAAATAATAAAAAGTGCTGGTTTTTGTTATATAGATTAGTACATACAGTATAGCCTTATTATTTCAATTTAAAAAGTGACGCAAAAAGAAGACCTTGATCGCAAGAAGCAATCAAGGTCTTAAGGGTTGGGGTGGCAGATCGGAAAATGCCGGTAAAAGCGAAGAACTAAAAGATCATCACATACATATACTATCATGAGGTCAAAGCGCGTCAAGCAGTTTTATTGCCATAAAACGTTTTGCCTATCAAATCAAGCTCATCGGCACATTCGCTATTCGGCTTCCACTTCTTCTCCGACAAAAATCCTGCCATCCACCGTTGGAATGTAGTACATCCCGAACAACGGACCTTGATCGCTCGTATCATAGTACGCTTTCAATGTGGCAAGCGGCTCTTCCTGCCGAGCGCCGGTGTCGGGATCGACAGTTACAATCCCGCAGCGCGGAGTGCGTTTCCAAGGGGCAAGCACGAGTCCGGAACGAAACTGGAGAAGCGGCCACTGCTCTTCTTTTCGCGGCGCAAAGTCCCCCTTCAAAAGGATGTTTGGTCGGAAGCGGCGCGGATCAACGAAGCCGTCGAGCTCAACGTCGGAGTAGGCATGATTGCTCTGCTCCAGGATCCGGCAGCGAAGCTCAAACAGTGACGGCTGGGTAACGACATGAATTGGCGATGAGTCTTGGCAAGCCAGCGTCATCTGCTTTTCATTCACCATCCGATTCCGCAGATGATGCTCGGGGATCGCGACGAGGCAGCAATCCCGACCCAAAAAATCCGACAGCCATTCGGCATGAAGATCGCCCTGATCGAGAGCAGGAAACGTTTCTTTGCCATGGACTTCCACCCGTATTTCTTCGCCCTGAAGGTGGTAAAGCTCGACCGACATCTCCGGCATTCTGGGCGCCCGAAGATGCGCGACTCCGCCGACAACCTCGGCCCTGATCAGACTCAACGCCGCGCACTGCCGCAGCGTGATGAATTTCCCCTGAAGGTCAACGACCATGAGCTGGCGGTCGTATAAAAAGCCCTGCCTGGCAACATCAGCACTATTGATCTCCTGCCCCGCCGCAGACTTGAGCGGGTAACGCCACAAACGTGAAACGGTGATCATGACGATCTCCTTTCTGATAACAAAGACCGAAAAACCCCTATCTCGGCAAATTGTAGGTGAAATGTAAAAATTATGCAATAAAAATAGAAAGTGTGCTATACTGGAGCACTTATGGAAAAACCAGTATTCCCCATGCGGATAAACAAGTACATAGCCTACAAGCGGTACGCTACCCGCCGCGGCGCTGACGCCCTTATCGAACAGAAGAAAGTGACGATCAATGGCAAGCTCGCAAAGCTTGGCGACCAGGTAACCGAGAACGATATCGTCATCGTCAAAGGCGTGCAGCGCAAAGCAAGCTTCCTGTATTTTGCCTACAACAAGCCGAAGCCGGAAAAGAAGTCCGACAACAATGACGAGGATGATAAGAAAAGCAGACCGCGATTTCCAAGCGACGTGTTCCCGCTTATCACCCTTGGCCGCAACGACCACGGACTCGAGATTTACACCAATGACGGACGCATTACCGAAGCCGCCACCAACCCGAAAACATCTCCCGAAAAAGAATACGTCGTAGAAACCTACGGCAAGATCCGCGACAGTTTCCAGGCGAATATGGAAAAGGGCTTGGATATCGACGGGTACAAGACGGAAAAGTGCCGGGTAAAAGTTGTCGGCGACACGACATTCGTCATCGCCCTCCGCGAAGGCAAAAAGCATCAGGTACGGAGAATGTGCGAAGCGCTTCACAACGACGTCGCCGACATTCTTCGGACCCGGATCGCCAATATCGCCATCGCCCAGCTCAACCCCGGCTCATACAGGCCTATCAAAGACGAAGAGCTTGATGAGTTCCTCAAAGTCATCGGGTTTTAAGCCGCACTGCCAATGAGCGCCAGTTTCTCTGCGCGCGTCAATTTTTTTATCGCGTATTCGCGCCGAAGCGCTTTGCCCAGGCTTTTATACTTTTCTGAATATTTGAGCTTTACCGGACGCCGGGCTTTGGTGTATTTTGCGCCGGTATCGAGCGTATTGTGCGCCAAGATTCTTTTTTCCAGATCTTTCGCATAGCCGGTGTACAGCGTCCCGTCTTTACATTCAAGAATGTAAACGAAATGGAAACTCATTATCTATTATTTACTATGCTTTTGGCGCAGGCTGCGCTGCCGATTTCTTTAGCGCGGCTATTTCGTCCTGAAGCGCTTTGTTCTGCTTTTTCATTTCCCGAAATGCCATATAATTTTTAAAAAATTCCGGGATTGAAATAAGCAAACTTATAACGACGCCGACTATGACCGCAACAAAAAGTATCACTGCCAAAGAACCGGTGATATGCCAGCTCAAAAAAGCCACGGTGATAGGTACGATATTCTGCAACGCGAAAATTACTGCTAATGCTCCAAGCAAGATTCCAAGGATGATAAATAAGATCATCCTTACAGTCTACCCTTTCCTCTCCTCAAGCTCAAGGCAGACTGAGTTCATGCAGTAGCGCTTGCCGGTAGTTTCGGCCGGGCCGTCTTCGAACACATGCCCAAGATGCGAATTGCAGTTGGCGCAAAGCACTTCGGTGCGTTCCATGCCGTGTTCAGAGTCTTTTTCATATTTGACTGCGCCAGGAAGCGCCTGATCGAAGCTCGGCCAGCCGGTGCCGGAGTCGAATTTCGCGTCGGAAGCGAAGAGCGCGTTGCCGCAGACTTTGCATTTGTACATGCCAGCCTTTTTCTCATGCACGTATTTGCCGGAAAACGGCATCTCGGTTCCCTTCTCGCGCAGCACGCTATATTCCTCGGGAGTAAGCTTCTGTTTCAATTCTTTTTCGTTGATATCCATATATTTTATTTAATGGGTAAATTTGCTTTCATCATTGAGAAGTTCGGCGAATTTCTTTTGCACCTTCTCGACTTTCGGATTGATGATGACTTGGCAGTAGCCGGCGGATTTATTATTCGCATAATAATCCTTGTGATACTCTTCGGCCTCATAAAACTTTACGAGCGGCACGACTTCGGTCACGATAGGCTTGCCCTCTTTGCTTGATTCATCCAGCTCTTTGATGAAGTCTTCTGTTTCTTTTTTCTGCTCTGGAGTCGTGTAAAAAACAACCGAGCGGTACTGCGTGCCGACATCATTGCCCTGCCTATTGAGCGTAGACGGATCATGCGAGCCGAAAAACACGGTCAGCAGATCCCTGTACTTTACTATCGACGGGTCATATTCCATATAGATCACTTCGGCGTGGCCGGTATTGCCGCCTGAGACTTTCTCGTATGTGGGGTTTTCTGTTTTTCCTCCTGCATAACCGGGCAGGACATTTGAAACCCCCTTGAGCATTTTGAACACCGCTTCAGTACACCAGAAGCAGCCTCCGCCGAATACCGCTATTTCTTTTTTATTCATAGTGGATATATTTTATAAGTTTCTAGCCAAAAGTAAACGTGAACGCGTCGAGACCCGCTCCCTCGGCTTCGATAAGCAGCGTATGTGCCCCGTAATCGGTACCCTGCACAAGCGTATAGAGTTTATGATCTTTGACCACTACAGTGTTGACGAGCTTGCCGTCGACGTACACTTTTAAGTTTACGCCATTTTGCGAGCTGGCGACAAAGTAGACGTTCTTGGAATTATATTCGAACTCGATCTTTGCCGTAGCGCTTGTCGTTTCCGCATACTCGGGAAGAAAATTCCAGGTGCCGGCAAGATACAGCGCGTTTGGAGATACCGAACCGGGAATGGAAAGCGTCTGCGAGCCGGAAACGCCCTGCACCCCATTGCCCAAATACTGGTTTCTTGCCGAACCGAAATATGTTTCGGGGCTTGCAACCTTCGACGGATCCATGTTGATAACATCTTTTGGGTTTGTAATGCTTGTATCTATAGTGCCTTTGAGTCCAAGCGCGGTCTGCCTTTCCTGCAAGGCTTTCTGGATGGCTTTTTCCGTTTCATCATATTTGCCTTCGCCTATATTGTCGTGGACGATGAACCCGTCGATGTCGATGAGGTATTCGCGCGGCCAATATTGGTTCTGATACGCATTCCAGGTTGCCATACTACTGTCCAGCACCACCGGATATTGTATGCCGAGCTGCTTCACCGCTCTGGCGACATTGTCATAATTCTTTTCGAAATCGAATTCAGGCGAGTGCACACCGACAATTTCCAGGCCCTGATCCTTGTATTTCTGATACCAGGCATTCAGATATGGAATGGTGCGCTGGCAGTTGATGCAGCTATAGGTCCAGAAATCCAGAAGCACGACTTTTTTGCCGATGATGTCGGCCAATTTGAAACCGTCAGGAACATTGATATAGCCCTGGATGCCGGCGAGTTCTTTAGCGCGGGGATATTGCGACGCTTTTTGCGCACGGATCGCACTGCGGTTTGGCACTGCGACAGCATGCTTTGCCGGAGTGGATGTTGCTGCGGCAGGAGCGTTATCGCCAAGGATTATTTCCTGTGTGTTCGACGCGACTACCCCAGGCTTATGCGCATTCAAATACCAGATCGCACCGACGATAAGAATCAAAACTGCAGCAAGAACGATATTTTTTGTATTTTTTTTATTCATATGATTTAACGGTTGTCATTATTGGCCGGTTTGCTCATTGTCGCAGTTGATGCCAGATAGGAAAGAAAGCCGGGAATGATCGGCAGGATGCACGGGCTTAGGAATGAGCCGAGTCCTGCTAGGAATGCGATGCCAAAATTGATAATGGTGAGCGAACTGATATCGCCACCTGCGCTTGTGCCTACATTGAGCGATGACAGGAACATCGTAAGGAATTGAAAATCTGCGATCTTGCTGAGTTCTCCGACAAAAATAAGAATACCCATGACGATAAGCAGCGCGCCGAAAAGATATTGGACATACGAGAGCCATGCACCCGCTTTGTCGATGAGCCGCTGCGCCTGGTTGGTAAACAGGCCGACCAATAGGAATGGAATGCCGATCCCGAGCGTATAGGCAAACAGCAGGAAGAACGCGCTTCCGGCCTGAGTAGCGGCAAGCGCCAGAATAGCTCCGAGCGCCGCACTCACGCACGGCGTCCAACCGACGGCAAATGCCGCGCCGAATACGAATGAAGTAATATAGTAGGATTTGAATTTTCTCTTAACCGCAAACGGCCGATTCTTTTGCAGGAATTACGGCGTAAAAAGGTTTAGGAGGAAAAGCCCGAAAAGAATGATGACCGTGCCGCCGATGCGGCCGAGCCATACCTGCGCGCTTCCCGACGCATGCACGAGCACTGTTTGCAGAAGCACACCGACCAGCGAAAAGACAACCGAGAAACCAAGCACGAAGAATACGCTACTGATGAAAATACTCCAATCTTTCTTAACCGGCATTGTTTCTTTTGTATCCATATTTTTATATTTAATATTTAATATTTTTCTGAAAAATACGTTTCGAGAAGTTTATCGTTAAGAAGAATCACCGCGTCGTGCACGCTTGGAAATTGCGCAACCGTGTTCTTGATCTGATAGACAAAGCGCGGGTCGTCGCAGACTCCGCCGAGGGCTACCTGGCCGGAAATCCGCACCATGGCCGTGCCGCTTGCAACTGTCGCGGAATCGAGCTTGAGGCTTGATTGGTAGAGCGAATTCATAAGCCCTGAAGATGTTGCGAATTGAGTTTTGTCTGCAAACAGCGCCTCAAGAGCGGCTCGAAGCGGCGCCTGAGTCGGTGCAATATTGACGGTTACCGGCACAAGACTGTCTCCGCAGCCGATCTCCTTGCCTGTTTTGCCATTATCTCCCACTGCAATATAGTAGACCTTAACCTGGCTTGTAATACCGCTATTTGAACGGGGTTTTTTTGGAAATAGGAAATAAGCGGCTGTCCCGGTAACGATGAGCGCAAGTCCGATTATAAGCAGTTTTATCGCAGTTGATTTTGTAGGCGCATTCATACCACCATAATACCCCTAACCGCGCTTTTCTTCAAAGCTGAATGTATACACTGCAAGCGCAACAAGCACGACAGACCAGACAAGCATGATAATGAGGTCAAATGAAATATCGCCGAAGCCCGAGCCCTTGTTCATCACGTCGCGCAGAGCGGTAGAAAAATATGTCAGAGGCAGAATTTTTGAAACATATTGAAGCCAGGTCGGCATGGAATCGACCGGAAAAAAAGTGCCGCCGAGGAAAAGCATCGGGAACACGATAAGGTTGGCGAAAGCCGGCACCGATTCGGTAGTCTTCGAAATCCCGGAAACGGTAAAGCCTAGCCCAAGAAACATGATCGCTCCCAATATAACGATAAGCAGAATTAAAAAGTACGAGCCGATGATGTGGACTTTGAACAGCAGGATGCCGACAGCAATAAAGAACAATGCCTGGACGACGGCGACGATCAGCCGGGTGATAATATTTGCTGCCACGAACTGATACGGCCGGACCGGCGTGGCAAGGACGCGCTTCAGGATTCCCTTCTCCTTATAGTCGACAAAAACGAACGCAACGGAGAAAACCGAAAGCTGCATGACCGCCATGGCGATAAGGCCCGGCAACAGAAAGTCTATATATTTTAAATTGTGCGCGTTGACTTCCTGCACGTTGAGATTCACGAGCTGCGGAACATGGGCTTGGGCGATGGATATTTTATCGAACATCTGGCCGATGATCGAGACGACAGTATCTGCCTGCGCGTCGCCTGCGTTCTTATAAATAGTGAGCGTGCCGGCATTGTTCGGGTTCACCAGGCCTTTAAGCGGATTGTTGCTGAGGTCGAGTACGACGGAACGATTGCCGTCTTCCAAAGCCTTCCGTTCGGTTGCAAGCGAACCATAGCTCAACTTGAAAACCTGAACCTGCCTCAACTGGTCGATGAACTGCTGCGAGCTCGGGTCGATGCTGCCCTGGACCGCAACTCCGACACTTATCGTTGGCGTGCGGTCAAAACCAATAGCACCGAAAATGACAATAATGAGAAGCGGCGTAAAAAACGTAAAGAAAAGCGCCTGGCGGTTGCGCACAAACATTTTTATCGAAGCGATTGTTAATTTCCAGGTGGTATACATAAAAAATTCTATCCGTTAATCGCGAAGGTCGCGGCCGGTCAATTTGAGAAACACGTCTTCGAGCGTCGCCTGCCTGAGCTGCAGGTCGACGACACTGCGGCCGAGCACCGAAAAAATAGTCGGCAAAGTCTGCTGGGGGTTGGACGTGACCAAGCGGTATTGCAAACCCTCGGCTATCACCTGTTCCACACCGGGGAACATCGAAAATTGTTCGGTTGCCACTTCGCGATCCGTTTTGATGACGATGCTTGAAACGACGCCGCTCTGCTTTATAAGATTGGCAGTCGTGTCGAGAGCAATGACTTTTGCGTGGTCCATGATCGCGATCCGGTCGCAGAGCACTTCGGCTTCTTCCAGATAATGGGTGGTGAGCACGATTGTCTTACCCTGCTTATTGATATCAGTAATGAGTTCCCATAGATTGCGGCGGGCTTGCGGGTCGAGGCCAGTTGTCGGCTCATCGAGAAATAAAACTTTCGGATCGTTGACGAGCGCCGTCGCGATTGAAAGCCTTTGTTTCTGTCCGCCGGAAAGTTCTTTGATTTTGCTTTTGGCTTTTTCGCTTAGCTGGACAAGATCGAGCAAATGCATTGCATCGACTTTCCTGCCGTACATCGCCGCAAAAACATTGATGATTTCCAGCAAGTTCAACCCGTCAAAAAAAGAAGACGACTGAAGCTGGACGCCGATGAGCGACTTCACGACAGATCTTTCCTTCTGCACATCATGGCCATCAAGCGCAACCGTGCCGGATGTGATGGTTTTCAAGCCCTCGATCATCTCTAGGGTCGTTGTTTTGCCTGCACCATTGGGACCCAGGATACCAAAGATCTCGCCTTGCCGGACAGCAAAAGAGATGTTGTCCACGGCCGTGAAATCGCCATACTGCTTGGTCAGGTTTTCAATGACGATAATGTTATCCATACGTTGTGCCTACCTTACAACGTATGGATAACAAGGTCAATGCAGCCTTCTATGGAGTTACGCAGCCTGCATAGGTGGTCGTAGCCCCTTCCTGGATAGAAGCTCCTTTGCCCTTAGTCCAAAATACAAAGGATTCGTCTTTGTTGGCATACCGACTCGTGCCGGAAACCGAAATAAGGAGCGGCAAGGTGCCTCTGCGGCCATCGCTCAAACTGAAATAAGCCCTGTCCTTATAAAATTTAGTCTCGATAGTTTTTTTGTTATTGCAAGTAAACACAACATCGCTCAGCGGCTTTTCAACGACTTCGCCCTGGCTTACGACAGCGACGGCTTTTCGCACCGCTTCCGCTGTTTTCGTCTGCTCGGCAGATTTGCCAAAAAAGAAACCGACGGCAAAAACAACTATGAAAAGCGCGATCGCCGCTATCTGCGAGTACCAGGTGACTTCATTCCATTTGATCATAAATGTGAAATTAATTTTTTAAGCCCTTTTTCATCGTTGACCGATATCCACAACCCCTCCCCGATAACATGGGCGGCCAGCTTTTTTTCCTTTTGGAGTTCCGGAAAAAGCACGGCCTCGAAATCGGTTTTCTTCCCGAGATCGAAAAGCCTGTCGAAATACGGCAGCACTTCCGGCGAAAAAATGCTCAGGCCGATGTGGGTGGGGATTTTAATGAAGGGATACATTTCCACTTCGCTTACGAAATCATCCTCGATTTTAAATCCTGTAAACTCATAGCGCACGCCCTCCACCATGACCGCCGTCGCGAGCGCGCCGTTTTTTTCATATTCAAGATGAGCGTTGACAGCCTGCGCCAGGACATCTCCGGCCTTTCCCACCAGCTGGTCATCGGGGTTGTGGATGATAAAATACTGGCCGGGTTTGAGGAAGCCCTGAAGTACCGCATGCTTGACCGCGCCGCCGCGCCCGACAGGCATGCCGGGGTCTTCGCTGTAGAGGATACTCACGCCGAGTTTTGCTCCATCACCCAAAAGGTTTTTGACCGAGTCGGCATTGTGATACACCAAAACAAGAAAATGCCTGAAGCCAAGACCGCGGTAAAGCCCGATCATCCGCTCGATCATCGTTTCTCCTCCAGGCAGAACATACGCCGCTTTCTGCACGAGCGCCGCGCCTGCCACATTTTTAAAACGGCTGCTTTCGCCTCCGGCCGTGAGGACGACAGTGCAATTGCCGACAAACTGTTCGTACGAAGTATTCATGCCCGGTAGGTATAAAATACCACGGGCTCGGCCGACTGTACATTATTCTTCCTTGATCTCGATTCTGTTCTTATTGTCCATTCCCTCTTCGGCTTTCGGCAGGGTTATTTTCAGCGTGCCGTTTTTCGCCTTAGCTACCACGCCATCCCTTTTGATCCGCGCAGGCAGCGCAAATTCGCGGCGGAACTCGCCGTACTCCCGCTCATAGCGGTAGACCCTGCCTTTAGCATCTTTTTCGGTATCCTCTTTTTCAAGATGGCCGGAAAGCAGCACGTAATCGTCCCCGACTTCTATGTCTACTTTTTTTGGATCCATACCGGGAATGTTGGCGATTATTTTTATTTCCTTGTCATTTTCTGTAACGTCGACTTTCGGAAACGATACCTGCGCCTGGAGTGCGTCCTCGAGCATCTGGTCGAAGCGGTTGATTATCGAAAACGGAGTCATCGACGAAGGCGTTATGCGCCGCTCGTCGGAAGAATTCGGATCATTATCGCGCTTGGTTATTTTCATCATAAGGATATTTGTTATCTTATAATGAATGATAAACGTAGAAGCCTGAAGAAAATTTCAGCTCGCCCGATTATTGGTAAGCAGCATGTCGACGGCGTGTTCCATCGAGCCTGCAAGCGCGACTTCTCCGCCGTTGACGAAGAAAATCTCGTCGGCATTTTCAATCGTATTCAAGCGATGAGCGATAATGACCCGCGTCGTTTCCTTGGGAAGCTGCCTGAGAATCTCTTCGAGAAGCTATTCGGTGACGGTATCTATGTTGGCGGTAGCCTCATCGAGAATCAGAAGCTCGGGCTTGCGGAGCATCGCCCGGATAAACGCGATGAGCTGTTTTTGGCCCAAGCTGAGCGCGCCGCCCGCAGCGGCGACTTTGGTATCCAAGCCTTTATCGAACACATGGAACAGCGCCTCGAGGCCTGCGGTTTTTATGACCGCCTCAAGCTCCTCGTTGCTATGTTTTGCGTATTCCTCATTGCCGTAAATGATATTGTCGCGGACAGTGCCGGTAAACATGAACGGTTCCTGGAGAATAAAACCGATTTTCTTCGTGCGCTCCGCCACTTCATATGAGCGGATATCCCTGCCATTGAGCAGTATCTCTCCCGCAGTCGGGTCGTAAAGCCGGGCCATGAGCGAAGCCGTAGTGGTTTTGCCGCCGCCGGTCGGACCGACAAGGGCGTATGTTTTGCCGTGCTCAAGCCTGAAGCTGATATTGTGCAGGACTTCCTTTCCGTTCGGATATCCGAAGTTCACATTTTTGAATTCAAGTACGGGACTCGTTGCAGATGCGTACTCGGAACTATAGGCGGCAATGACGGTTTTCATATCCGACTCGAGTGAGAGGATGTCATGGATGCGGTCCCAGCCGGCAAGCGCAAGCTGGAAGTCAGACCAGACCGTCGCCATCTGGCGCATCGGCGTGTAAAGAATCGCCACATACGTCAGGAAACTGATAAGCGTGCCGAGGCTGAACAGATGGCTGGTGATGAGCGACAGGCCATACGCGATAACGACAAGTTGCGCGATGCTTGATGCGAAACTGAATGTCGGCGTGAGCGTATTGTTGGCGATGCCGGCGGAAATCGAAGCGTCATAGTTGATCTTGTTTATCTCGCTGAATTTTTGGCGGAAATAATCGCGGCGGTTGAATGCCACGACCACCTTGAAGTTTTCCAGGCTTTCCTGGATCTCCGCGCTCATGCCGCCGGTCGTTTTGAGGTTGGAGGCGTTCTTTCTTTTGATCCACGGCGAAAGCAGCGAGGTAAGCACGAGTAATGCAATGGCAGGCGCCACCATGGCAAGCCCCACGCGCCAATTGATGCTGATGACGAAGATGGCCGCGCCGACTATGGTGATACTTCCGCTCACGAACTGCATGAGGCTTCTTGAGAAAAACTGGTTGAGCTTATCGGTATCGTTGTTGATGCGGGAAATGAGATCGCCGGCTTTGTTCTGATTGAAAAATGCGACGGGCAATGCCTGAAGCTTGTTGAATACCGCGTTTCGCAGCGTGAACAGAAGGTTCTGTCCGACCGTGCCCATAAGCAGGGTCTGGAAATAGTTGGCGATGGCCGAACCGATATACAGCGCAAAAAGATAGCTCGAAAAAACCAGGACGCCGTGCAGGTCGCCTTTCTGGATATACGCGTCGACGATATGCGCGATGAGCAGCGGCGCAACAAGCATCAGCCCGGAGTTGACGATGCCGGCGATGGTGGCAAGTGCCAGATTTTTCGTGTCGCCTGTAAGCAGTGGCGCGAGCGTGCGGAATGCGCCGACGATGCTCGTTTTTTTCTGTTCGCTGCCGGGCTTGTTGAGGGTGTAATTATTCATAATGGTTGGTGCTTCGCTGAGAATTGTAAATCTGGACATACTCGGGCGAAGTTTCGAGCAGGCTCATATGCGTGCCAGTGCCGACAACTTCCCCTTCCATGAGCAGGATGATCTTATCGTATTGCTCGACTGAGGCGATTTTCTGGGTTACGGAAATAAGCGTGATGCCGGGATAATTCTTTGCAACGTTGGCCAGGATCTTCTGCTCAGTCGTCGTGTCGACTCTTGCGGTAAAGTCGTCGAGCAGCAGGACTTTCGGGTTCAATGCCAAAGCCCGGGCAAGCATGATGCGCTGTTTCTGGCCGCCTGAGAGGCTCGTGCCGCGCTCCGACACGACAGTCTCAAGCCCTTCCGGAAGCGCGCCGATAAAGTCGTGAAGCTCGGCCGTATCGATGGCTTTCTGCATCGCTTCGGCAGTCACGGCAGTATTGAATGCGATATTTTCCCGCAGGGTCAGGTTGAAAATGATACTGTCCTGAAACACGAACCCGACCTGGCTGTGCAGATTTTTCTTGTTGTAGTTTTCGATATTCTGCCCGTCAAACTGGATACTGCCTGTTTTCGGCGATATCAGACCGGTGAGCATATAGAGAAGCTGCGTTTTTCCGGCAGCAGTCGGGCCGATGATGGCGATCTTGTTTCCAGCCTGGGCTTCAAACGAAACATCCTTGAGCGCGGCTTTTTCCCCGAAATACAAGCTGACGTTTTTTACCGACACGTCGCCGCGCAATGTTGAAGCGATAATTCCGTCTTCGGCCGGCTTGGGCGCGTCAAGTACTTCGACAATGCGATTGTAGGAAGCGGTCGCCTGGGCGATGACGTTGCTCATGATGCCAATGATGAGGATCGGGAAAATGATAAGTGAGACGTATGTACTGAATGCCGTGAAATCGCCAAGCGTCATGCTGTGGCTTATGACAAAATGACCGCCGAGCGCGACAATGGCAAGCGTAGCCAGGTTGCCGATGAATGTGATGGTCGGTATCAGGCTCGCGAACATCCGCAGGATGCTCAAGCCCACATCGCGGGCTCCCGTATTTGCCGCCACAAACTTTTCAAACTCGGGCTGCTGCGAATTCAGCACCCGGATAAGCGCGGAGCCGAGAATGCTTTCGTTGATGACTTTGTTGAGCCAGTCGATGACTTCGCGGCTTCGCATCATGAACTTTCGGACTTTGCGGAGCACCAGGAAAAACGCCACGCCGATAAGCGGCACGATCACAAGCACCGCAAGCGCCAATTTCCAGTTGATAAACAGAAGTAAAATCGCCGCGCCGAAAACGATGATCAGCGAAGACACGATGGACGAAATGGCCTGCGCCACAAACATTTTCACAGAGTCGATATCGGACGTGAGGTTGGTAAGAATTTTGCCGGGCGTCAGCTTTTCTATGAACGTATAGCTCTGTTCCGAGATCTTGGCCGCAAGCGTCTGCCGCAGATCTTTTGCCACGCGCTCCGAAGCATAGGTCTGCATGATACCCTGCAGATAGGTGAATATGAAAATGACAAACGCCACGCCGGCAAATTGCCAAATAAACGTAGAGGATGAAAAAGTATGCTTTGCATACGCATCGATAGCATGGGAAATGATCTTAGGCAGAATAAGGCCGGCCGTGCTGCTGATGATCGCAAGCTCGGCGAGAAGCGATATTTCCCAGACATACGGCTTGAGCAGGCTGATGATGCTCGATGTCGGCTTTTTATTTGCTGGATTTTCTTTATTCATATTATTCTGAACTTTTGATTATTTTTGCCTGAAGATTCTCAAACTGCCTGAGTTCTTCTTCGGTCAGCGCCGCGAATATCCTGCTTAAAGATCTGATCTTTTCATTTTTGGCCTGGGTTATTTTCTTCTTTCCGAGTACTGTAAGAGAAACCGCTATCTTCCTGCGGTCTTTTTTGTCTTCGATGCGTTTAAGAAGCGCGTCTTTGACCAGGCTGTCTACAAGCTGCGTCACAGCGCTTGGCGAAACACCGAAGCGCTCAGACAGTTCTTTGATACTGAGAGCGCCCTCGGTATCGATAGTAAAAAGCACGCCGAGACGCGCGCGGCTCGGCACGCCTTTAGTCGCAGCGCCATGGGCTCCCTGCGTAAACATCAAACGCCGCATGGCGCTCATGTTCTGGAATATTTTTCTGGCAAGCAGTTCGCGATTCATGGCAAAATACGTAAGTTTCTTAATAATATAGAAACTTACGTATTTTGTCAATGTGTCGCGTGACCGCCGAACTGTTTGCGCAGAAGCGCTACTATCTTGTTTGAAAATTTATTCTGGTTCTTTTTGTCGTGGGATTCCCGGCGCACCGCAAGCGAATCCTCGATAACCCGCACATCGATGCCGAATTCCTTGCCCGCTTTTACCGTCCACTCGCCTTCTCCGGTCGCGTCGATGATGCCCGAAGTCTTTTTCACATTCTCCTGTTCGAAAATATTTCGGCACAGATCGATGAGCCAGCTGCGCACCACGGAGCCGGTCTGATAGATCCGGGTCACGTCTTTGAGATTGAGTTTGAATGGACTCGCCTCGAGCACTGCGCAGCCTTCGCCGATAGCCTCCATCATGCCGTATTCGATGCCGTTGTGG
>JARIGY010000071.1 GCA_029288535.1 Candidatus Tayloriibacteriota bacterium
GTGTCGCTGCCGACGGCGGCCGACCGCCTGGAGATCCTGAAGATCCACGCCCGCCAGAAACCATTTGCTGAAGATGTGAGTCTCGACGTGATCGCCGAGCGCACTCCCGGTTTCTCAGGCGCCGACCTCTATTCGCTCATGAATGAAGGCGCTATCCTTGCCGCTCGAGAGTCGCGCACCAAAATTTCCCAGTACGACCTCATCCGCTCGATCGAAAAAGTCATGCTCGGACCCGAACGCAAGAGCCATATCCTGAACAGAAAAGAAAAGGAGATCACTGCCTACCACGAAGCCGGGCACGCAGTCGTCGCATCCGTGCTCCAATATTCCGACCCTGTCCACAAGATTTCCATTATTTCCCGAGGCCGCGCTGCCGGCTATACGCTTAAGCTTCCGCTCGAAGACCGCAAGCTCCAGTCGCGGAAGGAATTCCTCGATGATATTGCCGTTTCGCTCGGCGGTTATGTGACTGAGAAAATGGTGTTCGGCGACCTTACGACCGGCCCGTCAAACGACCTGCAGGTTTCGACAGCTCTTGCCCGCGACATGGTAACCCGCTTCGGCATGTCCGAGAAGATGGGCCCTATCGCTCTTGAAGGGGAAGGCGGACGCACGCTCTTCGGCCGCGGCGTCGGCGACAAAGAGTATTCCGAAAAGATTTCCAGCGAGATCGACTCCGAAGTTTCGCGCATCATGAACGATGCCCACAACAAAGCCGAGCAGGTGCTGACAACCCACCGCAAGCTTCTCGATATCGTATCCAAGCGCCTGATCGAAGTTGAAACGATCGAGCGCGACGAATACGAGCAGATCCTTGTTGCCAACGGCATTGTCCTTAAAAAGAAGGCCGACATCGAGCATCAGGCATAAAAGTATAATAAAAAAGTTTATGGCATATCATCAACTTAAGAAATCAAAACCGGAGTACGATCCCGAATACGTCCAGAAAAAAATCGATCTCATCATCAAAGGCTTGCCGATCGACATTTCAGAATCAGAACTCCAGACGCTCGAGGAAATGCTTCGCGGCGCCCGCAGTTTCTATATCGATCTTCTTATCGCGCTCGAAGGGTCGGAAGAAAAAGAGGAGGGAATCACGGTGCACTATGCGCACGAAGCGGTCAACCTGGCCGGTACCGAGCTTGCGCTCCGCAAAATAGACGACTTCAGAAAGAACCACCTGAACAAGATTACCGCTCTCTAAAAATGTGCGCGAGCATGGATTCGAACCATGGACCGGTCGTGTATAAGACGACTGCTCTACCAACTGAGCTACTCGCGCATGTACCGTGATTCTATAGCATTCCGTTGCTTTTGGCTATATTTTCCGTAGTACATATATGAAAAAATACATTCTAACCGCTCTTGTCATAGCTGGCGCGCTTGTTTCCAATGTCAATGCGGATATCGTCGAGGTAAGCATGAATATGCCGGCGGGATGCGCAATAGTCGCTCATAATTTAAGCGAGGGCAATCACGACAGCCTGAGCGGGGATCTTCAGGTTGCGGCGCTCCAAAACTATCTTCGCGATCAGGGTTTCTATTCTTTTAAGACGACAGGCTATTTCGGATCGATAACCAGCAAGGCGGTAAAGGCATTCCAAAAAGCAAATGGATTGCCGCCTACGGGTTTTGTGGGGCCACTGACTCGGGCAAAGATCAACGTGTGCGTCACACCTCCGCCAGCATCATCTCTCAATGTCACAAGTCCGAAAAACGGCGAAGTATGGAAGCAGGGTACAGTCCAGACTATCAATTGGACTGATCGGAACGTGTACATCCAGGCACAGAAATATGACATCACGATTTCGCCAAAATCTCTGTGCGTTGCCGGCAGGCCGTGTCCGCTCATGATGATCAAGCCATACACGATAGCTACAAGCACGACTCTTTCAACCACTGGTTATTCCTGGGTAGTGGGTTCAAACACAGAAGCCGGCCGCACGATTCCCGATGGTGATTATATTGTGACCGTTTGCACGACAGGCGGTTCAAACTGCGCGCAGAGCGGAGTTGTTACCTTGAGCTCAACTGCGCCTGTCGCCACTTCAACCATTTCCTCGCTTACACCGGTTTCAGGAAAGATCGGCACGACGGTCTATATCGTCGGCTCCAATCTCGGCAATTACCAGAATATCAATTTCGGTTTTGGCTACATTCCAAAAGATCAGATCACTTACGCTGTAGCGACAGACGGTTCTCAAAGCGGTCAAGTCGCCCAATTGGGTTTTAAAGTTCCCAGCTCTCTTGCTCCATCTTGCTTCTATGCGACTCCGGTGCATTGCATGATCGCAAGCATGATGACTGCGCCCGGCACCTACAATGTTTCAGTTACGATGACTGACGGCACGGTTACGAATAGTATGCCGTTTACGGTGGTAGCGAATTAACGTTACTCGAAATGAATATCGGCTTTTGAGTCGATAAGTTTTTTGAGAGCGGGAAATCCTGTCAGATTTTTATCGGCATGCAAAAGGGAGCGCGATTCGGCTCGTGCCGCTTCCACCATCTTCACATTCTTGATCGCTTCCATGGCGAGGTCCGAAAGGCCCCATTGTTTGCGGCCGTAGAGCTGGCCCGCGCCGCGCTGCATCATATCGAATTCGGCAAGCTCGAAACCGTTCTTGGCCGTTTTCAAAGCCTTGAGGCGGTCCATCGATTTGTCGGATTTGCTTTCGGAGAAAACGAAACAATAGGCCTGGTGGTTGGAGCGGATCACCCGGCCGCGGAGCTGGTGAAGCTGCGAAAGACCGAAACGCTCCGCGCCTTCGAGGATAATGACCGTGGCATTCGGCACGTTCACGCCGACTTCGACGAGGGAAGTGGCAACGAGGATGTCTATTTTGTGGGCGTAGAAATCGGCCATGATATCCTCTTTGTCCTGCGGCTTCATTTTGCCGTGGATAATGCCGACAACATATTCGGGGAAAATATCTTTCTGCAGACGCTTGGCTTCTTCTTTGACCGACTTGGCATTGAGTGCCTGTTCTTTTTCCGGGTCCGGTTCGTCGATGCGCGGACAGATCACGTAGGCTTGCCGGCCGGCTTGGAGCTCTTCGCGGATTTTTTCGTATGTCGCGTCGCGCTTGGTCGGCGGGATGATGTCGGTGATGATCGGCTTGCGGCCGGCCGGCATTTCGTCGAGCAGGCTCAGGTCCAGATCTCCGTAAATGGTAAGCGCCAAGGTGCGGGGAATGGGTGTTGCGGTCATCGAAAGGAGGTGCGGCACTTGCTTGTCTCCCTGTTTGCGGGCGAGCTTCTGGCGCTGGGCGGTGCCGAAGCGGTGCTGCTCGTCGATGATCACATATGCCAGATGCTTGAACTTCACCGCTTTCTGAATGAGCGAATGGGTGCCGACAAGAATGGCTATTTCGCCATTAGCCACCCATTTCAAAAGCTGGCTGCGGGAAATGTCGGTCCAGCCGCCGGGGTTTAATTTAGATGGAAACTTTTTGCAGCCGCTTGAAGTGATAAGCGCTACGGTCAGCCCGGCATGCGCAAAGAATTTTATAAACGACTCGAAATGCTGGTTGGCAAGGATTTCCGTCGGTGCCATGTAGGCGACCTGGAGCGTGCCGTAGTCCTGGCCTTTGGGGCGAGAAGTGCAGACGGCATATGCAGTAGTCGCAGCAACTGCGGTCTTGCCTGAGCCCACATCTCCTTCAAGTAGCCGCGACATCGGTTTGCCGCTTTTCATGTCTGCCAAAATAGTGTCGATCGCGTTTTTCTGGGCATCGGTCGGCGCGAAAGGAAAGCGCGAAATGAATTTTTCGATATGTTCCGGCTCCTTTTTGATAATGAACGCCGGGTCGGCCTCGATATCCAAACGCTCTTTCTGTTTTTGGAGCTGGATCAGGAACACTTCTTCGAAAGCAAACCGTTTTCTTGCAATATTGGCGTCTTTTAATTCTTGAGGCGCATGGATCCAAACCAGGGAAGTTTTAATCGCAGGCAAGTTATACTTTTTCAAAATATCCTCGGGGACAGGATCAGTAAGCGTATCGAGAATGCCCGAACTGAATATTTTCTGGATGGCATGGTAAAGCCACTTTGACGTCACTCCTCTTGTTTCGGCGTAAATAGGGAAGCTCATGCCGCTTCCCGCTTCGCCGAATAGGTTGGTGCCGCTTATGAGCGGTGCTTTGTCGATCCGCTCATATTCGGGGTTTGAAATATAAATGCCTCTTTTCCCTTCAGTGATCTTGCCGGTAAACTTCGCCTGCATTTCGTTAGCAAGCATTTTGGCAATGTAGGGCTGATGGAACCAGACAGCGGAAATACTTCCAGAGTCATCTGTAATAGTAGCTTTGGCCATGGCTATTTTCGACTTGAAACCCTTGGAAAGTTCCAGGTTTGTCACCATGCCGTAAATGGAAGCGGTGTCGCCCGGCACGAGATCCTTAATATTTTTTATTTCAGAGCTTTCGCTGTAGCGGACAGGAAAATAATGCAGCAGATCA